>DASVLM010000077.1:0-6949 GCA_036384875.1 Noviherbaspirillum sp. | reverse complement strand
TACTGATCATCATGCAAATCCAGCTTCGATTCTTTGCCAGCGTCCGTGAAAAATTAGGCTCCGCCCAGGAGAGGCTGGACGTGCCGGCGTCCGTGCGTACCGTGGGTGATGTGCGCGCCTTGCTGCGCGAGCGCGGTGGCGTCTGGGCTGAGACGCTTGCCGAAGGTCGCGCCTTGCGCATGGCAGTCAACCAGCAGATGACCGATGCTGCCGCAGCTATCAGCGAAGGCTGCGAAGTCGCATTCTTCCCGCCGGTGACCGGCGGCTGATCGGGCACAGGAGGCATCATGCCTATCCGCGTACAAACCCAGGATTTCGACCTTGCCGCCGAGGTGGCGATGCTGCGCGCTTCCGATCCGCGCATCGGCGCGGTGGCCTGCTTCATCGGCACGGTGCGCGACATGAACGACGGCTCCAGCGTGAGCGGCATGGAACTGGAGCACTATCCCGGCATGACCGAGAAGGCGTTGGAAGACATCGTGGCCAAGGCGAAATCGCGCTGGGATATTTTTGATGCACTGGTGATCCATCGCGTCGGGCCGCTCAAGCCGCTGGACCAGATCGTGCTGGTGGCGGTGACCTCGGCGCATCGCGGCGAGTCCTTCGCCGCCTGTGAATTCGTCATGGATTACCTCAAGACCGAGGCGCCGTTCTGGAAGAAGGAGCAGACGCCGGAGGGCGCGCGCTGGGTCGATGCACGCGTGTCCGACGACAAGGCGCTGGCAAAGTGGGGCATTGCGTCCGGCAATGCGGGGAAGACCGAGTGAGCTGGCTCGCCATCGGAGTCGGGGCTGCAATCGGCGCCTGGCTGCGTTGGGGGCTGGGTCTCTGGTTGAACAACATTCATGCGCATGTGCTGTTCGGCACGCTGACCGCAAACCTGATTGGCGGCTACCTGATCGGGATCGCAATTGAATTCTTTTCCGCCCATCCTTCCGTTCCGATGGAATGGCGATTGATGGCGGTGACCGGCTTCCTCGGCGGGCTGACGACATTCTCCAGCTTCTCCGCCGAATCGGTGATCCTGCTGGAAAGAGGAAATTACGGTTGGGCCTTGGCGCATACCGGCCTGCATCTGCTCGGCTCACTGGGTTTTTGCATTGCCGGAGTCGCGACGTATCGGGCGCTAACGACCTGATCAGTTCAATACCCGTCCGGCGGGAGCTTCCAGACCGGGCATTTCCAGCGTCATGTCCCAGTCAGCATGCACGACGGCGTCTTGCAGCAGGGCGCAAAATCCGTGCAACACCGTCAGGTCGAAACTGATCTCGAAGCCATTGCCTTCGGCCGGGCACAAATTGATGCGTACCGGCTGGCCGGCACCCACCGTCAGATCCACCTTTTCGACCAATATCGGTGTTTCTCCAAGCGGGAAATGTGTTGCCTCGCCCTCGTAGGGTGCATCGAAGCTGCCATTGCCGCGAATCGCCTCCACCGATGCTTGATGCTCCATGCCTACGATGTCTGAACTGGCGTGTGCCGCGCCGGGTTTCTCTAATGCAACTTGCTTTTCCAGCGCATCGAGTATGGCCGGCCACAGGCTGCGCACCATGCGGCGCGTCAGCCAGGCGCGCAGCTCATGAAATTCATCGTTTTCCTTGAACGAAGCACGGCACAGCAGCCGGTCTTCGTCCGGCCGGTAAGTTACTTGAATTTGATGTAGCTCCATCACAACTCGATCCCGGAATGGCTAGGATCAATCGTCCCTTCTTGAATTACGGTTTTGCGACCCAATGTTGTGACCAAAGCAAATCACTGGAGAATGATTCCATGCGTCTCGACAAACTCACTACCAAGCTGCAGGAAGCCCTTTCCGACGCCCAGAGCCTGGCCGTCGGCAATGATAACCAATACATCGAGCCAGCGCACATCCTGACGGCGCTCCTCAATCAGGACGACGGCGGTGCCAAGTCGCTGTTGCAGCGCGCCGGCGTGAATGTCGGCGGCTTGTCCAACAACCTGAAAAACGCACTGGAGCGCCTGCCGAAAGTCACCGGAACCGGGGGCGAAGTGCAGATCGGCCGCGAAGCCGTCGCGCTGCTGAACCTCGCCGACAAGGAGGCGCAGAAACGCGGCGACCAGTTCATCGCCAGCGAAATGGTGCTGCTTGCGCTGACCGACGACAAATCCGAAGCCGGCCGGTTGGCGCGTGACAACGGGTTGACACGCAAGGCGCTGGAAGCGGCAATTGCGGCCGTACGCGGTGGCGGCAACGTCAATTCACAGGACGCCGAAGGCCAGCGCGAAGCACTCAAGAAATACACTCTCGACCTGACCGAGCGTGCCCGCATCGGCAAGCTCGATCCGGTAATCGGCCGCGACGATGAAATCCGCCGCGCCATCCAGGTGCTGCAGCGCCGCACCAAGAACAATCCTGTGCTGATCGGTGAGCCGGGCGTGGGCAAGACGGCGATCGTCGAAGGCTTGGCGCAGCGCATCGTGAATGGCGAAGTGCCGGACAGCCTGAAGAACAAGCGCGTGCTGTCACTCGACATGGCGGCGCTGCTCGCCGGCGCCAAATACCGCGGCGAATTCGAGGAGCGCCTGAAGGCGGTGCTGAAGGAGATTGCCCAGGATGAAGGCCAGACCATCGTCTTCATCGACGAAATTCATACCATGGTCGGCGCCGGCAAGGCGGAGGGCGCGATCGATGCGGGCAACATGTTGAAGCCGGCGCTGGCGCGCGGCGAGTTGCATTGCCTTGGCGCGACCACGCTGGACGAATACCGCAAGTACATCGAGAAGGATGCTGCGCTTGAGCGCCGCTTCCAGAAGGTCCTGGTCGACGAGCCGAGCGTGGAAGCGACCATTGCCATCCTGCGCGGCTTGCAGGAAAAGTATGAAGTGCACCACGGCGTGGAGATCACCGACCCGGCCATCGTGGCGGCTGCGGAACTGTCGCATCGCTACATCACCGATCGCTTCCTGCCCGACAAGGCAATCGATCTGATCGACGAAGCCGCTTCGAAGATCAAGATCGAGATCGACTCCAAGCCGGAAGTGATGGACAAGCTCGACCGTCGCCTGATCCAGTTGAAGATCGAACGCGAAGCCGTGCGCAAGGAAACCGATGAGGCATCGCAGAAGCGCCTCGGCCTGATCGAGGAGGAAATCCACAAGCTGGAACGCGAATACGCCGATCTGGAGGAAGTCTGGAAGGCCGAGAAGGCTGCAGTGCAGGGCAGTCAGCACATCAAGGAAGAAATCGAGAAGATCCGCCTGCAGATGGAAGAAGCCAAGCGCAAGGGCGACTGGCAGAAGATGTCCGAGTTGCAGTACGGCAAGCTGCCGCAGCTCGAAGCGCAGTTGAGCAACGTGGATCTCGCCGAGCAAAAGGGCGGCGACCACAAGCTGCTGCGCACGCAGGTGGGTGCCGAGGAAATCGCGGAAGTGGTGTCGCGCGCCACCGGCATTCCGGTATCGAAGATGATGCAAGGCGAGCGCGACAAGCTGTTGCACATGGAAGCCGAGCTGCACAAGCGCGTGGTTGGCCAGGACGAGGCGATTGTTGCGGTATCCGATGCGATCCGCCGTTCGCGTGCCGGTTTGTCGGACCCGAATCGTCCTTATGGTTCCTTCATGTTCCTCGGCCCGACGGGCGTAGGCAAGACCGAGCTGTGCAAAGCGCTGGCATCCTTCCTGTTCGACACAGAGGAAGCGCTGATCCGCATCGACATGTCCGAGTTCATGGAGAAGCATTCCGTGGCACGCCTGATCGGTGCGCCTCCGGGATACGTCGGCTATGAAGAGGGCGGCTACCTGACGGAAGCGGTACGCCGCAAACCGTACAGCGTGATCTTGCTCGACGAGATCGAGAAGGCGCATCCGGACGTATTCAACGTCCTGCTGCAGGTGCTGGACGACGGCCGCATGACGGATGGCCAGGGTCGCACGGTGGACTTCAAGAACACGGTGATCGTCATGACCTCGAACCTGGGTTCGCACAAGATCCAGGCGATGGAGGAAAGCGATCCGCAACTGGTGAAGCTGGCGGTAATGGCCGAGGTGAAGGGGCATTTCCGTCCGGAGTTCGTCAATCGTATCGACGAGATCGTGGTCTTCCATGGGCTGGACGAAAAGCACATCGGATCGATCGCCCGTATCCAGCTGCATGTGCTGGAGCAGCGTCTCGCCAAGATGGACATGAAGCTGGTGGTGGAAGATTCGGCACTGCAGAAGATCGCGGAAGCCGGTTTCGACCCGGTATACGGTGCGCGTCCATTGAAGCGGGCGATCCAGCAGGAAATCGAGAATCCGCTGTCGAAGATGATTCTCGAAGGACGCTTCGGACCGAAGGATACGATTGCCGTCACCGTGCGCAACGGCGCGCTGCAGTTCGAGAAGGTTTAAGCGCGTTCAGCCCCGGCTCTGAGCAAAGAACTCGCTCGGCGTTTGTCCGAACGTCTTCTTGAACATCGCCGAGAAGGCTGATTGGCTGGCATAACCAAGTTCGAGGGCTACCTGTGAAAGCGGTAGCCCTCTTGCTATCAGCGGCGCGGCATGAGCGAGGCGCATCTGCTGGCGCCATTGGCCGAAGGTCATGCCGAGCTCCTGTTCGAACAGGCGCGCCAGTGTCCGTTCGGAAGCGCCGACATGCTGCGCCCATTCCTGGAGCGTGAGCGGGGAGGCCGGGTCGCCAACCAGCGTTTCGCACAGCGATTTGAGGCGTTTGTCGTTGGGCAGGGCGATGCGCATCGGCAGGGTGTCGGATTGCCGAAGCTCGTCAAGGAGCAGGCGCGCGATCAGCGATTCCCGTTCGCAAGGTGTGTCCAACTGCGACAGCGCAACAATCAGTTCGCGCAGCAGTGGCGACACGTTCAGCACCCGGCAATCCTCACCGGGAAAAGGGGATGCACTGGCATCGACCAGCAAAGGGCGCAACCGAACTTTCTCCACGATTACCACTTCATGCACCACCTCGGGCGGGATCCAGATGGCCCGCAGCGGCGGTGCAATCCAGCTGTTGTTCCCGACCGTGACGCGAAACACGCCTTCCAGCGCATAGGTCACTTGGCCCCACGCATGCTTGTGTGCAGTCAGCAGTTCGTCGGTATCGAGGTCGCGTGCGCCCAGCCGCACCGGCCGGTTCGGCGTCGGTGCGCGGTCGCTGGAGTAAGGACTTGTGTCGGTAAGTGGTGTGACCGGCATTTGGCAGGTTGGCGGAATGGCGACAAAAATTGTCTTTTTATCTTAAAACAGCCTTCCAGGTTTTGCATAGACTTGGTGCATCGATCATTCCCGTGAAAGAGAATCATGCCGACAGCCTTGTCCACGCCGACATCATTGCGCCAGGACGCCCGCGTCATCGGGCTCGAAGGAATTGCCCACGCGGTATCCCATTTTTTCCACCTGATCCTTGCTTCTTTGTTCCCGTGGCTGAAGGATGCGTTTGGTGTCAGCTACGCGGAGCTTGGCCTGTTGATGACGGTGTTCTTCGTTATCTCCGGCGCCGGCCAGGCCTTGTCCGGCTTCGTGGTCGACCGTATCGGTGCACGCGCAGTGCTGTTCTTCGGCCTGGCTTGCCTGGCAGCGTCGGCGCTCGTGCTGTCGGTTGCGCCGAATTATGCGGCATTGCTGGCCGGTTCCATGCTGGCAGGATTGGGCAATAGCGTATTCCATCCCGCCTGCTTCACCATCCTCAACCGTCGCGTGTCTCCAGCGCGATTGGGACATGCATTTTCCGTACATGGTTTGACGGGCAACCTTGGCTGGGCTGCGGCACCGGTGTTCCTGACCACTATTGCAGGACTGGCCGGCTGGCGTACTGCATTGTTCGCCGCGGCATTCATTCCCGTCGCTGTGCTGGTGCTGCTGTTTGCGTACCGCGATCTGCTGGAGACGCCGGAGGATCGCGCATTCCATTTATCGGCAAAAACAACTCACGCCGGTGGAAGCGCCTTCTCCTTCATGCGGGTGCCGGCGGTGTGGATGTGCTTTGCCTTCTTCTTCATCATCGCGATGGCGCTGGGCGGAGTCCAGAGCTTTTCCGCAGCAAGCCTGCGGTCCCTGTACGGCATGTCGCTGGTCTGGGCAACCACCGGATATACCGCCTACATGGTGGCTTCGGCATTGGGCATGGTCTGGGGCGGATTCCTGGCATCGAAGGCGACGCGCCATGACAGGACGATTGCCTTTGCTTTCACTGCGTCGGGCATCCTGTCGCTCGTGATCGCTTGCGCATTCGTGCCCTCGTGGATGGCGGTTGCCTTGATGGGTGCGGTCGGATTCGGGGCCGGTGTCGCCGGACCGTCGCGTGACCTGTTGATTCGCGCTGCCGCGCCGAAGAATGCAACCGGCCGCGTTTATGGCGTGGTGTATTCTGGACTGGACATCGGGCTGTCGGTAGCGCCGCTGCTGTTTGGCGCGCTGATGGACGGCAGCCATCCGGCATGGGTCTTCGTTTGCATTGGCGTGTTCCAGGCAATGGCGATCTTCACTGCGGTTGGCGTGGGCAGCAATGCCGCGCGAACGACTGCGCGCGCTCAAGCAGCCTGATTCCTGTCAAGCACAACAGAGGCCGCCGCTTGCCGGCGGCTTTTTGTTTCCGGCGTCGCTTACAATCAAAATTTTTGACTGCAGGAGATATCGATGAGCTTTGCAACGTGCGACATCTGCGACGCCAACGAAGACAAGCTGGCTGCCGGCACGCTGGCGGTGTTGCCGCCGGTATTCAAGAGCTTCGGCAAGCAGGTGAAATTTTCCGGCCCGGCGACGACGCTGAAAGTGTTCGAGGACAATGTGCTGGTGCGCCAGGCATTGGAAACGCCGGGCAATGGACATGTGCTGGTGGTCGATGGCGGCGGCAGCCTGCGCTGCGCACTGGTAGGCGGCAACCTCGGCGTGCTGGCGGAAAAGAACGGCTGGTCCGGCATCATCGTCAATGGCTGCGTGCGCGATTCGGAAGAACTGAGTGCCTGCAATGTCGGTATCCGTGCACTGGCAACTCATC
>DASVLM010000076.1:0-4102 GCA_036384875.1 Noviherbaspirillum sp. | reverse complement strand
CAACGATAACGCCTTCGCCTTCCGGCAGCACTGCCTTCACTTCGCCCCACGGATCCACCAGCATGCTGTGTCCCCATGTGCGTCGGCCGTTGGGATGGTGCCCGCCTTGCGCCGATGCAAGCACATAGCATTGATTCTCGACAGCGCGTGCGCGCAAGAGAATCTCCCAGTGCGCCTTGCCGGTGGTGTAGGTGAACGCGGCCGGCATCATCACCAGCGCGCAATCGCCGAGCGCGCGATACAGCTCGGGGAAACGCAGGTCATAGCACACCGACAGCCCGACCTTGCCGAACGGCGCATCGAAACCGACGACATTCTTGCCATGCACGATGGTGCGCGCTTCGTCGTAGGATTCCTCACCCTTGGTGAAGCTGAAAAGGTGGATCTTGTCGTAGCGGCACACCTGCCTGCCGGACGGATCGTAGACCAACGTGGTGTTAAGCACCTTGCCATCGTCGGGCGCCGCCATCGGCAGTGTGCCACCAATCAGCCAGATACCGTATTCCTTAGCAATGCCGGCCATGAACTGCTGGATCGGACCGCCCTGCTCACTCTCGGCGTGCGCAATCTTGTCTGCTTCGTGCATGCCCATGATGGGCCAGTATTCCGGCAACAGCACAAGCCGAGCACCCTGGTGCGCCGCCTCGCCGATCAGGCGCTGCGCGGTTGCAAAATTCTCTTCGACATGCGGCGTAGACACCATCTGCACCGCCGCCACTTTCGTTGGTTCGCTCGCCATGTCCTTATCCATTCGATCCCGGATCGGCAACCTTGCCGCCGGGCTGAGAGTTAGCTTGCTTGCGCGCCAGCTTGGTCACCACCGGATCCTTCCATGGGCCGGTCACCTGGTACTCAAAAGTGAAGGCCTTTGCCAACGGATCGCGCAGGAACAATTGTGCAAGGAATGTGCCGACGCCTATCACCGGATTCACCGCCAAACCATACACGACCGATGCCGTACCGACATTGATGTCCGGAATAACTACTACATGGAGATTCTGTGCCTCTTTTGCAATGTCTGCACTGCCATCGATCAGGACGGTGGCGGCTACGCCGCGCATTTTGAAGTTGTCGGTCTTCGCCACGCCTTGGGCAATGCTGGCGTTGGCGGTCACGCCATCGAAGGCGAAGCCCTCGGAGAAGACATCGTGGAAATCCAGCACCAGCCGTCGAGGCAAAGCCTGCAAGCTGAGCACGCCGAGCAATTTCGCAGCCGCCGGATCAACCTTCAGGAATTGGCCTGACGCAATATTCATGCTGAACTGCCCGGAGAGGCTGGGAACATCGAGCGAGAACGGCAACCCTTTCCAGCTGAGCTCTCCTTCCATCTTGCCTTTGCCGCCGCGCAGCACGTTGGCGAAACCGAGCCGGTCGAGCAGCTTGCCGGCGTCGGCGATATTGAGCGTGTAATTCAGGTCGGAAACGCTGTCACCCTCGCGGCTGATCCATTTGCCGGTCGCCTTGAATTCAGCATCGGCATTGTTCATCGAGAGCTTGTTGATGCGCCACTCGTTCCCGGCGGGACCGCGCACGTTGTTCGCCACCAGTTCAAGGCGTCCGAATTTCTTGCCGAAGAGTTCGAAGTTTTCCGCCACCACATCCACCGCAGGCATCTGCGTCGTCGTGTCCTTGCCTTCCAGCAGGTCGCTGACATCCGAGGCAGCCGATTTCGGAATGATGAGCGATGCAAGTCGTGCCGTTGCCCGCCCCGGCCCTGCGGACGATTCATTCCAGGTCACGTAACCCGATGCCTGGTCGGAATCGATATTGGCCTGCCACACGCCTTTCTGATGCGAGGCACCGACCACGACATTGTCCAGCTTCTTGTTCATCAGGATCATTTCGGTCGCGCGCGCGGCCAGCATTTCGGTGTCGATATACTGCGCAATCGACAAGGCATCCTGCGATTCGTCGCGCTGCCGCCCTGAAGTCACCATCGACGATACCGCCCTGCGCCACGCATCGATATCGAGCGACTTCACGCTGACGTTCGCAATCACACCGGAGTCCGGTTGCGGCGCCGGCACATTTACGCCGATGCCGCCGCGCACCACGCGCCATCCGGCATCCTTGTCCGCAGTTTTCTGCCGTTCATAACGCGCGGAGATGGCCGATCCGAGCGAGACGCGGAGTTCGTCACGCGCCACATCCGGATCGTTCGATGGCAGGCCGATCATCTCGAATTTCAGCGGCAGGCTTTCATTCGCTGCCTTGCGCAAAGGCGCAGGAAAATCGAGGCCGATGCCGACCAGGCCGGATTCGACCACGATCTCAGGACGCTTGCCGCGCACCCGTATCGTAGTCGTGTAGCGCGTGCTGCCGGAGATGCGTTCCGCCGAGGTGCGCGTCGTCGGTGTTGCATACACCTTGCGCACGCCCTCGGCGGTCAGCGTGCCGTCGGCCTTGACGACAATGTTTCCGTCGCGTTGCGAGCCGCCATTGATCGTGACCGGGCCGCCGAGGAAACCGGCTTTTATGCCGTTCAGGCCGAACCCCTTTTCGTTGAATTCGAGCTTGCCGGCCACGTTGGACAACGGCGGCATGATGTTGAACAGGGTCACATTGTTCCCTGCGAATTGCAGCGTGCCCTTTACCTTCGTATCGATGATGTGCGCCAGCGGCATTTGCAGCTGGAGCGCAAGTTTGGCGTTGCCGTTTGCCTTCGTCTCTTCGGTGAACTGCGAGATCCAGCCGGTTACCGGGCTTTCATTGGTAAAGCGCAGGAACTCCTGCAACGGCCCGTCGGCATCCCCATCGATGGCGAGCTGGATATCATGCGTCGACAAGTCAGGGATCACCGCCTTGACGTTCGATACCGTCACGCCCGACGTCTTGCCGCTGCGAGCATGGATTTCCATGCGCGAGCGGTCGAAGGCGATCGTACCGTTGATTTCTTCCATCAGCGGCCACAGCGGGGATTTTCCGTCGTTCGCGAACACGCCCGGCGTGTAATTCAGCTTGCCATCCTCGATGCGGCCGCTGACGCTGAACTCGCCCTTGCCCTTGTCGGCCTGTCCATGGAAAGGAAAATGCGCGAGGTCGCCTTTGAGCTTGAGCCGCACATCCTGCGCGGTACCGCCGGCAAGCGCACCGGTGAGCCAGTTGCGCAGATGTTCCGGCGTTTGCAGCGGCAGGTACTTGCCGATGTTCTGCAGCGGCAGGCCATTGACGCGGCCGGTGACATCGATGATTCCGTGCGGCTTGCCCGGCGCATCATTGAGCGACATTACGTGCTTGCCGGAGAAGCTGCCCGTAAGTCCTTCCTGCGCAAACTCCATGCGATGCACATTCAGCATCAGCTTGTCCTGCGCCTGCAGCGCCCAGTCGGCTTGCATCTGCAGCCGGTCAAAAGGCAGCTCCGGATCGCTGAAATATCCGGGGAGCTGCAGCTTCAGGTTTTCGGATGCAAGGCTGAAACTGCCGCCACGCTCGGTGGCATCCACGCTGCCAGTCAGGTTGGAGAAGCCGGGAATCGCCGGCACGGCGGCCTGCGCCGGGCTGGACGCGGTTTTGGGATGCGCGGGCCGCGGCGCCTGCGGGCTGAGCGTCAAACCCTCGAATTTGCCCTTGACGCTGTACGCGGAAATCGCCGGATAAGCCCCCTGCCACTGCGCGGAAAAATCGCGCAGGATGCCTTTCGGTTCAAAGTCGGCCAGGATGCGGCGCTGCGTTGCCGGCAGCGGCAGGCGTTCGACGAATTCGGCGAGGGTATGCAAGTCCAGCAGCTTGGCGTTGATTTCGGTTTTTTCGGGACGTCCGTTCTTCGACGGCGCGTAGCTTTCGCTGATGGTCGTGCGAGGCAGGATGAGACCGTCGTCCGTGCGCAGCGAAAAATCGGTGAGCGAGATGGAATGGCCGTTGGTGCCGAAAGTAGGCGTGCCGTCTTCCAGCGCGGTATTGATCTGCTCGCGCACCGACACCCGCCCCGATACTTCCGCGAGGTTCATCATCGGCAAGTCCCTGGCGAGCCTGGCCGAGACATTGGAGAGAGTGAGGTCCGAGGTGAAGTTGGCAACTTTCGCATTGTCGAAATTCAGCCAGGCGCGCACGGAGCCTTTTCCCTGCTGCATCTCGATCGGGTAATCGAAGTATGCCTTCCATG
>DASVLM010000075.1:0-2529 GCA_036384875.1 Noviherbaspirillum sp. | reverse complement strand
TCTTCATCTCTCGTATTGTCGTGGGCAAGCAGGATGTTGGTGCGCATGGATGGTCTCGCTGTGGGGTTGGAACTCCCTGTGTCCTTCGCCGCTTCCGGCAAAGCACAGAGGCGCGAATTCGCGGGCACATATTACCAATCGGCAATAGTACCGCAAATCCACATTTCTCAACTAGTTGATTTCAAATGGAAATTTGGTTTTTTACCAAAAATGAGGGCAGCTGTTCGGTTTCACCGAGCGATAGCAGGATTTCACTTAGCGAAATAGCAAGTTGCGACGATACAACAACGGCGATGACATGCGGGTCGCCCCGGCATGCCGCCGCGTCTCGATGTGGTGGTCGCTACTCGTCTTCTCGCGTATCGCCTACAACCATTTTTACCGCCTTGACCCGTGCAGCATGAATCGCTTCCGGAATGCGTTGCGGCTGCTCCGCGTTCGCCTTGGCGATTTCGCCCGCATTGACTGCCTGCGCGGCTGCGAGCGCACGCTGCAAATAAGGTCCTTGCGGAAATGGCGCATCGGCAAACCCGATTCGACCGCGCTGGTCGCATTCGGTTGCACTGAGGCAGTCAAAAAAACGCTGCGGCTTGCGGAAGGCATCGCAACGCTCGAACAGCGTGACGATGGTATTGGCGCGCAGTTCGAGCGCGCGCGCGATGTTGCCGTGTTCGCGCGCGGTGACAACGGCGAGGTCGCGGCAATCGTTGGGAATCTTGATGCGTTTGCAGACCTGGTCCACCAGGCGCACGCTGCGCCCTTCGTGACCATGATGTTTCGGCCACTCTTCCGGCTGCGTTACGCCTTTGCCAAGGTCGTGCGTCAGCGCTGCGAAGCGGATCGGCAGGCTGTAGCCGCGTTGCGCGGCATAGTCGATCACCATCATGACATGCACGCCGGTGTCGATTTCGGGATGGTGTTTCTCCGGCTGCGGCACGCCCCACAGCGTGTCGAGCTCGGGAAGGATGCGCCGCAGCGCGCCGCACTGGCGCAGCACCTCGAACATGCGCGACGGTTTCGCTTCCATCAGGCCGCGCGCAAGCTCTTGCCAGACGCGCTCCGGCACCAGCGCATCGACCTCGCCGGCTTCCACCATGCGGCGCATCAGTTCGTTGGTTTCCGGCGCCACGCTGAATTCGGTGAAGCGTGCAGCGAAGCGCGCCACGCGCAGGATGCGCACCGGATCTTCGGCGAAAGCATCCGACACATGGCGGAATATCCTGGCATCCAGATCGCGCCGGCCGTTGAAGGGGTCGATGATGCCGCCGTCTTCGGCTTTCGCCATCGCGTTGATGGTGAGGTCGCGCCGGATCAGGTCCTGCTCCAGCGTGACATCGGGTGCGGCATGGAAGACGAAGCCCTTGTAGCCGGGCGCGGTCTTGCGCTCGGTGCGGGCGAGCGCGTATTCCTCGTGGGTTCGCGGATGCAGGAAAACCGGGAAGTCCTTGCCGACGGGCGTGAAGCCCTGCGCCAGCATCTCGTCGGGCGTGGCGCCGACCACCACATGATCGTGGTCGCTGACGGGAAGACCGAGGAGTTCATCGCGGACGGCGCCGCCTACGACATAAGTTTTCATGCTGGCAAAGTTGACAGGTGCGCCGTTCGGACTCACTCAATCCGGATAGACGTCGTATTTCTCCAGCCGGTCGCTTTCTTCCACCGCTTCACGCATCCATTGCGCCACGGCGGGGTGCGCGATCACGCGGTCCATGTAGGCCTGCAACGAGGGCGGCAGCCACACGCCATAGGTGCGGAAGCGCATCACCACCGGTGCATAGAACGCATCCGCGATCGTGAAGTCGCCGAACAGAAAACCGTGCTGACCCGAACGCGCGAGGCAGTTTTCCCAGATCTCGGTCACGCGGCCGATGTCGGCCTGTGCTTCGGGCGTGCGGCCCTTGCCTGGGAAACTGGCGCGGATGTTCATCCACATCGCGGAACGCAGGCCGGTGAATCCGGAATGCATTTCGGCGCAGATGGAACGCGCCGTCGCACGCGCCTCGGCGTCATACGGCCACATGTTCTTTTCGGGGAAACGCTCGGCAAGGTATTCGCAGATCGCCAGCGAATCCCAGATTGTGGTGTGCCCGGCGACCAGCACCGGGACTCGTCCGGAAAGCGAGTACTCGGCAATGCGCGCCGAGGTATCCGGCTTGCCGAGCGAAATTCGCACTTCTTCGAAAGGAATGCCGAACGCCGTCATCGCCACCCATGGGCGCATGGACCATGATGAGTAGTTCTTGTTGCCGATGACGAGCTTGAGGCTTGCTTTTTCGGCAGCGGAGAGCGTCTGGGAAAGTGTGGGGTCGAGTTCGGTGTCTTGCATGCTTGCTATCCGGTCGAATGACTTTTTTGTGCAGGAGAGGCTCTCCTGCGGAGGTCATTGAGGATATAGCTTTTATTCCTCTTTGCCAAATCGGCAAAAAATCAGGCTTTGCGCCATTTCAGGGCAGGGGCTTGGGCATTTTGGCGGGGACCAAAGGCAATGGATAAGTTAACAGCCTCTGCCTGACATGCTTCCTGGGTTGA
>DASVLM010000074.1:0-5324 GCA_036384875.1 Noviherbaspirillum sp. | reverse complement strand
CGTTAGCGGTTTTCGATCCGATACTTTCTGTATTTTTACTACTTATTTTCTTGTCCTGCCTATTTCGCGAATTGGATTTTTCGCCTGATTTCCTCAGTGCGTCGATTTTATTGGTGAAAATTTACTACAAATATGGTGATTTTGTGCTACATTTTGCTCCCATGCCGCAGCATTTTGGCAAGGCCCGACATGTCGCCGGAGAGGTGCGATGTCGCGAGTGGGCCACCTCGGTTGCCGGCGCATCCGTATCCCCAACTCATCCGCCGCGTCATGCGGTTCTTTAGAAATGCAGCCTCTGAACGAAGACAAAGACCAGCTCCTGCGTGAAGACATACGCATGCTGGGCCGCCTGCTTGGCGAAACCATCCGTCACCAGCATGGCGACGATGCCTTCAATCTGATCGAAAAAATCCGCCAGACGTCGATTCGTTTCCGCAGGGATGACGATATCGATGCTCGGCATGAGCTGGAAGAAGCGCTCAACGCGCTGCCTCCCGAGCAGACTACCCAGGTCATTCGCGCGTTCAGCTATTTCTCGCTGCTTGCCAATATCGCTGAAGACCAGCATCACATCCGACGCACCCGCGCGCACCTGATTGCGCATTCAGCCCCGCGCGCAGGCAGCATTGCCAATGCCATCAGCAAGGTTCTCGAAGCAGGTCTTGGGACCGATGACCTGAAGCGCTTCTTCGATGCAGCGTTCGTGAGTCCGGTACTGACCGCGCACCCCACGGAAGTGCAGCGCAAAAGTATCCTGAACTGCCAGATGTCGATTTCGCGCCTCCTGAGCGAGCGTGACCGCACACAGTTCACACCCGAGGAAGAGCGCAACAACATTGAGGCATTGAGTCGCGCCGTCCTCACGTTGTGGCAGACGCGGATGTTACGCACCTCGAAGCTGTCGGTGCTGGATGAAGTCGAGAACGGCCTGTCTTTCTTCGACCATACCCTGCTGCATGAATTGCCGCATCTTTACAGCGACATCGAAGACCAGCTCGCGCAGAAAGACGCACAATGGAATGGCACCGAATTGCCTACTTTCATGCGGGTCGGCAGCTGGATCGGCGGCGATCGCGACGGCAATCCTTTCGTCACTGCGGATGTCCTGCAGGAAGCGCTGCGCATGCAATGCAAGCGAGCCTTGTCTTTTTATCTCGATGAATTGCACAAGCTGGCTTCCCAGTTGTCGCTGGCGCATTCCATGGTGAAATGCACCAATGAACTGGAAGCGCTCGCCGATCGATCGCCGGATAATTCGCCGCACCGTGCCGACGAACCCTATCGCAGGGCGGTGTACGGCATCTATGCACGCTTGTGCTCGACCTATCGCAATCTGCTTGGCGACATGGCAACGGTCCACCAGGCCCCGGACTGCGATCCATATGCGAGTCCCTCCGAACTGCTGGAGGACCTGAACACCGTGCATCGTTCGCTGATTGCAAGCACTTCGAAGGCACTTGCCCGTGGACGCTTGCGCCACCTGCGTCGTGCCGTACGGGTATTCGGTTTCAGCCTTGCTCCAATTGATCTTCGCCAGAACTCTGATGTGCACGAGCGTGTGGTCGCTGAACTGCTGGAGAAAGTGAAGCCCGGTATTGCGTATTCCTCGCTGGATGAGGATGGCCGCATTCAGTTGCTGCTGGAAGAATTGCAATCGCCGCGTCCGCTGGTATCGCCACATATTGAATATTCGGAAGAGACTCGATCCGAACTTGCAATTTTCCATACTGCCAAGGCCGCTCATCAATGTTATGGCACCGGGTCGGTGCCGAACTGCATCATCTCCAAGGCGGATGGCGTATCTGACATTCTGGAAGTGGCGGTACTCCTGAAGGAAGCGGGCATGTTGCGGCCGCTGGAAGGCGCGCTCGATGTCAACATCATTCCGCTTTTCGAAACCATTGATGACCTGCGCAATAGCGCGCCGGTGATGCACCGCCTTTTCGGCTTGGCCATCTACATGCGCTTTCTGAAATCGCGCGGCATGGCGCAGGAAGTCATGCTCGGGTATTCCGATAGCAACAAGGACGGCGGCTTCCTGACGTCGGGTTGGGAGCTCTACAAATCGGAAATCGATCTCATCCAGGTATTCCGCGAACATAATGTTCGACTGCGCCTGTTCCATGGTCGAGGCGGTTCAGTAGGACGCGGCGGTGGTCCGAGCTATGACGCCATCCTTGCGCAGCCTAACGGCGCCGTACAAGGTCAAATCCGCCTGACCGAGCAAGGCGAGGTGATTACCGCAAAATATGCGAACCCCGAAGTCGGTCGCCGCAATCTGGAGGTGTTGGCTGCCGCGACCATGGAGGCGACGCTGCTTGCGCATCCCAATACGGAACCGGCGCCGGAATTCCTGCAAGCGATGGACGAATTGTCCGCGGATGCACTGTCGGCCTATCGTAACCTGGTCTATGAAACCGAAGGATTCGAGCGATATTTCTGGGAGTCGACTGTCATTTCGGAAATCGCCGGCCTCAACATCGGCAGCCGTCCGGCATCTCGCAAGAAGTCGACCGCGATCGAAGACCTGCGCGCAATTCCCTGGGTGTTCAGCTGGGCTCAGTGCCGCCTCATGCTGCCTGGCTGGTTCGGCTTCGGATCCGCGGTGCAGAAGTACATTGAACGTCACTCTGGTAGTGGGTTGTCACGTCTGCAGCGCATGTACGAGGAATGGCCGTTCTTCTTCACCCTGCTGTCGAATATGGACATGGTGCTTGCCAAGAGCGACATCGCTATCGCCAGCCGTTACGCATTGCTGGTCAAGGACGAGGAATTGCGCAATGCGATCTTCCCGCGCATCCGTTCGGAGCACAAGGCTGCGATCCAGTCGCTGCTCGCCATCACCGGACAACAGGAGCTGCAGGAAGCAAATCCGCTACTGAAGCGCTCCATCCGGAACCGCTTCCCGTATCTTGATCCGTTGAACCACGTACAGGTCGAGCTGCTCAAACGCTATCGCGACGGCCAGCGCGACGATGCCGTGCGGCGCGGCATCCATCTGTCGATCAACGGCATTGCGGCAGGCTTGCGAAACAGTGGGTAAGACCGGGCTGAAGCTAAGAACACTATCGGCGCCTGTCGCCGCATCTCAGAAAGGTAAAACATGATTCGTTCCACCAAAATTGTTGCGACCGTCGGTCCGGCTTCCAGTGACTTCGATACGCTGGTAAAAATGATCAAGGCCGGCGTCAATGTCGTCCGTCTCAATTTTTCGCACGGCAAGGCGCAGGACCATATCGATCGTGCCAGCCTGGTCCGTGAAGCTGCGGCGGCGTGTGGCGTTGAAGTGGCAATCATGGCCGACCTGCAAGGGCCGAAGATTCGGGTGGGAAAATTTGAAAGCGGAAAGATCTTCCTCGATAACGGATCGAAGTTCATTCTTGATGCGGAATGCCAGCTAGGCAACCAGGAGCGCGTTGGTCTCGACTACAGGGAGTTGCCGCGTGACCTGAAGGCAGGCGACGTGCTGCTGTTGAATGATGGCCTGATTGTGCTGGTGGTCGATCGCGTCGCCGGCAGCGAGATTCACACCACGGTCAAGATCGGTGGCGAGCTTTCCAACAACAAGGGCATCAATCGTCAAGGTGGCGGCTTGTCGGCGCCGGCGCTGACGGCCAAGGACATGGAAGACATCAAGACGGCGATGAGTTTCCAGGCGGACTATGTCGCCGTATCGTTCCCCAAGAACGCGACTGACATGATCATGGCTAGGCAGCTGGCGAATATTGCCGGCGAGCTTTTCGGTCACAAGCCGCGCATGATTGCGAAGATCGAGCGGGCCGAAGCAATTCCCGCCTTGCAGGAAATCTTGGACGCTTCTGACGGCATCATGGTTGCACGAGGCGACTTGGCGGTAGAGGTAGGTAATGCTGCAGTGCCCGCGCTCCAGAAGCGCATGATCAAGATGGCGCGTGCGTCGAACAAGCTGGCAATTACTGCGACACAGATGATGGAGTCGATGATCGTCAATGCCGTCCCGACGCGTGCAGAAGTATCGGACGTCGCGAACGCAGTGCTCGATGGTACCGACGCTGTAATGACTTCGGCTGAAACCGCTTCCGGCAAATACCCTGTCGAAACGGTGGAAGCGATGGCGGCGATTTGCCTGGAGGCAGAGCGCGCGCATGTGTGCAAGCTGGATACCGACTTCGTCAATATCGTATTCAATCGTATCGATCAGTCGATCGCGTACGGCGCGCTGTTCACTGCATACCACCTGCGCGTGAAGGCAATTGTGGCATTGACCGAATCGGGCTCGACTGCGCTCTGGATGAGCCGCCAGGACATTGATATCCCGATCTTCGCGATCACGCCGAATGTATCCACCTGCCGCAAGGCCGCCTTGTATCGCAACGTGACAGCATTCGAAGTTCCCTTCCCCAGCGACCGCGATGCTGCCTTGAAGGCGGCGCAGGAATTGCTGATCCGGCAAGGCAAGGTACAAAGGGGTGATCTGATCGTACTGACGTCCGGTCAATCGATTGGCCAGATCGGCGGTACGAACTCGCTGCAGATCATGCGTGTCGGCGAATAAATCCTACTGAGTTGTCAATGCCTGGAAGCGGTTGTACCGCTCCAGCACCATCGGTACATAACGTTGAGTTTCCGGATAGGCCGGCACTTGCCGGCCGTTACGGATCACTGCATTCTCGCCTGCGTTGTATGCTGCAACTGCAAGGCGGACATTCCCCTTGAACATGGCCAGCAGGTCACGCAGGTAGCGTGTGCCGACGTCGATGTTCTGCTCCGGCGAATACAAGTCGAATTCGCCATAACGTGCAGCTGTCGCCGGCATTACCTGCATTAGTCCTATTGCTCCCTTCGGGGATCGGGCCTGCGCATTGAATCCTGATTCCACTTCAATAACGGCCTTTAGTAGTGCCGGATGCACGCCATGCATATGCGCTATGCGTTGCACTAGTGGCTCGAGCGCGCTACGCCTTGCAGAAAGTTGTGCGATCGTCACGGGTCCGCTACCTGAGCGCGGCCATAGCCTGTGGCCATCGAATACTGCGAACAAATGGGAGCTGTGATCGAGCGGGCGATCAGAGAAGGTAGTGGTCTTGCTGACAGGATCCCAGGAACGATAGATTTTCACGTCCTCGGCGTGCGCCGCCGGAATTCCAGCATGCAATACGATACATAGAGCAGCAACCCATGCAGGATGCTGCCTGCGGTTAAACGTCGAACGCACTTGATCCTCCCTGTGGAGGTACGATACGCCCGCTCAGGGATTTCTCGCAAGCATTGAAGGTTGGTGAATCCAGCTATTGTTGCCAGATTGTTTCACTGGCTGGATGATGGGCGGATGAAAAACAAAAAGG
>DASVLM010000073.1:0-12750 GCA_036384875.1 Noviherbaspirillum sp. | reverse complement strand
TGCGTTACGCCGTCCGAAGCCATCTTTTGTACGGTCTCGACCCAGCGGACCGGGCTGGCTGCCTGACGCACCAATGCATCCTTGATAGCCAAAGGATCCTGCACAATTGCAACATCAACGTTATTGATCAACGAAATTTGCGGCGCACTGAACTCCAGCGACTCCATGTATTCGCGTAAGCGGTCGGATGCAGGTTTAAGCAGCGAGGAATGGAAAGGCGCCGATACAGGAAGCGGAAGCGCTCGCTTGGCACCCTTTGCTTTCGCCGCGTCGCAGGCTCGTTCGACCGCTGCCTTGTGGCCGGCAATGACAACCTGAGCTGGAGCATTGAAGTTCACTGCCTCCACGACCTCTCCCTGTGCTGCTTCAACACAGGCGGCGCGTACATCATCGTCGGACAGACCAAGAATGGCTACCATCCCACCTTGACCAACCGGAACGGCTTCCTGCATCGCCTTGGCGCGGAACCGCACCAGCGGCACAGCATCTTTGAATGCGATGACACCGGCTGCTACAAGAGCAGAGTATTCGCCAAGACTGTGGCCAGCCACAACCGCCGGTGTTGTGCCACCAGCAGCGATCCACGCGCGATAGAAAGCAACAGCAGCGGTTAACATCACCGGCTGCGTGTTGGTAGTCAGATCGAGATCTTCCTTCGGCCCTTCGGCGATCAGCTTGGCAAGATCGAACTGCAATGCATCTGAAGCTTCGGCAACCGTCTGCCTCACCACTTCGTTATCGGCAAAGCCGTTCAACATGCCGACAGCTTGTGAGCCCTGTCCGGGAAATACGAATGCAAATTTGGTCATGGTTTTTGTCTTGTCGAATTACATTCGGGCCAACGCGGCGCCCCAGGTAAAACCGCCGCCGACGCCCTCCATCATCACAATGTGACCAGGCTGGATACGACCATCGCGCACCGCCGTGTCGAGTGCAAGGGGTATCGAAGCCGCAGAGGTATTGCCGTGCTCCTGCACAGTCACGATCATCTTTTCCATCGGCATGCCAAGTTTCTTTGCCGTGCCTTGCATGATGCGAATGTTTGCCTGGTGCGGCACCAGCCAGTCGATCTGCGATGGCTTCAACTCAGCAGCTTGCAGGGCTTCATTAGCGACCTTGTCGAGAAGCGATACTGCGAGTTTGAAAACAGCCTGGCCATCCATATAAAGAAACGCACTGCCCTCGACTGCGCCACCGTTGACATGCCCTGGAACACAGAGAATGTCAGAGTGACTCCCGTCGGCATGCAGTCTTGTCGCAAGGACGCCTGGTTCTTTCGATGCGCCAAGCACTACCGCACCGGCACCATCGCCGAACAACACGCAAGTCGTGCGATCGCTGAAATCGAGAATTCGAGAAAATACTTCAGCGCCGATAACCAGTGCATTCTTGTGCGCGCCGCTCTTGATGAAACTGTCCGCAATCGAAAGCGCATAAACGAATCCGCTGCATACCGCCTGAACATCGACCGCAGCACAATGGTTTGTGATACCGAGCTTGCGTTGGACTATACACGCCGTGCTGGGAAAGCCACCTAGGTGGTCCGGCGTGGACGTCGCGACAATGATCAAGTCGATTTCATTGGCATCGATACCCGCCATGTCCAACGCCTTGCCTGCGGCCTCAACCGCCAGATCACTCGACTGCACGCCAGGATCGACATAGTGACGAGCCGAAATGCCGCTACGCGAGAAGATCCATTCGTCCGAGGTTTCTATACCCTTCTCGGCCAACTGGGCGGCAAGTTCGATATTCGTGACACGCCTGGGCGGCAGAACACTACCCGTCCCTTTGATTTTGCTGTAGAGAGTCATGCCGTCTTATGCTGAGTTAATTCGGACGCCTGCGATGGCGATGTTTCCGCGGACAACGCTGCCGCACCGGATGAGGGCATCAATTCCGCAATTGTCGTCGAGATGCGAGCAAGAGCATCATGTCGTGCCGCTTCGAACGCGCGCCTAAGCGCCCATTCGAAGCCATATGCATCCTCGCCGCCATGGCTTTTGAAAACCAAACCGCGCAATCCTAGCAGACTGGCGCCGTTGTAGCGCGAAGGATTCATTCGCTGCGATATCGACTTCAATGCGCCTTGCGCAATGAGGGCACCGAGCATGTTGATCGGACTGCTCTTGAATTCAGTCTTGATCACGCCCTTCAGGAACCGCCCGAGACCTTCTGATGCTTTCAGAACGACGTTGCCGACGAAGCCATCGCACACCACGATATCAGTGGTGCCCTCGAAAATGTCGTTGCCTTCGACATTGCCGTAAAAATTCAGGCGCCCCTTCTCATGATCCTCTCGCAGGAGCACCGCCGTCTGTTTGACGACATCGTTGCCCTTGATGTCTTCGGCCCCGATGTTCAGCAGGCCAACCGAGGGTTTCGGCTTGCCTTCGAGTGCTGACACCAGCGCAGCCCCCATCAACGCAAACTGGTGCAGGTGCAGCGGTTCACAATCGACGTTTGCGCCAAGATCAAGCATGTAGGTCGGCGACTCAGACTGGTTTGGCATTGGAAAGCAGATCGCCGGCCGGTCCACGCCTGGAATAGTTTTCAGCACATAACGCGACACAGCCATCAACGCCCCTGTATTGCCGGCAGAAACACAAACCTGTGCCAAGCCGTCCCTCACAAGCGTAATCGCCACCCGCATCGAGGAGTCTTTCTTTCGACGGAGCGCGACCTCGACCGGATCGTCCATGGTGACGACTTCAGTAGCGTTGACAACGGAAATTCGCGGATGTGTGGCAGCGCCGGCTTTTTTCAACTCGGCGCGAACGACCTCCTCGAGACCGACAAGAATCACTTCGGCTTCAGGTTCGTTGTTGACGAAAGAAACAGCGGCGGGAATAGTGACGGGGGGACCGTGGTCTCCCCCCATGCAATCGATGGAAATTTTGACGGTCATTGTTTTGACTCAGACCTCGCTCTCACTCCACGGCGCCGACAGCAATGCCGACAGGGTGTGAAGTCCGGTAGCGCATAAACTGCGTGACAGGACGAATGCGATGTACTTGTTCAGCATATGAAAAAACGGCGCCAAGTCAAACTTTCGCGCCGCTTTTTTGCCCCAAACAATGACGGATGATTATTCGTCGTTTTTGGTCTTCAGAACCTTGCGGCCACGATAGTAGCCGTTCGGACTGATGTGGTGGCGCAGGTGCGTTTCACCCGTGGTCGGCTCGACGGCGAGCGGCGGAACGCTCAGATGGTCGTGCGAACGGTGCATACCGCGCTTGGACGGGGACTTCTTGTTTTGTTGGACGGCCATGATGACTCCTAAACCTTAAGATTTGAAATTTTAACACACCCGGCCTGCCATTCTTGCGAGCCGGTAATTCCTTGCCGCCGGCGGAGCCGGCCGATGCTGCTTTACTGCTTCAGATTCTTGAGGATCGCGAACGGCGACTCTTTCTCGACATCCTTTGTCGCCGGCATCGCCAGCTGATCCGGGCAGGTTTCATGCTTGGGCGACAACGGCAACGAGAGCAATGCCTCGTCCTCAATCAACTCGGCGACATCGAAAGACCTGCTGCCGACGACGACCTCAACGGATTCATCGTTCAGCAAGGCATCGATTTCATCAGCGCTTTCTTCGTCGGGAGCCAGAACCAGAACCGCTCCGTTCTCAATATTGAAAGACAGCGGCGTCAGGCATCTCTGGCACATCAGCTTCACGGAACCGGAAACCTCCAGCTCCATTTGAGGATGTCCGTGGATGTTGCTACCCCCCTGAAGCGACCAGCGCAGGGTTCCGGATTTATCAACGGTTTCTTCCGCCAACCGGGAAAAATCCGCCACGGAAGTCTCACCGTCCAGCCGTTCTTTGAGCCGACAGAATTCGAAGGCGTCAATTACAAAAGCATTCATGCTAAAAGCCGAACCCGTAAAACCTGCGATAATAACAGGCTTTTCCCTTATTCGTCAAAGCTTTACGCGATCTTCGTTGAGTAACCATTCAAATAAACTACGATCATGCCTGCCTCCGCCGACTATCCGCGCCTGATTCTCGCTTCCAGCTCAAAATATCGTCGCGAACTGCTAAGCCGTCTGTGCCTGCCATTCGATGTTCAGGTGCCGAATATTGACGAAACGCCATCCCCCGGAGAAACCCCGGAACAAACCGCAATGCGGCTTGCGCGAGAAAAAGCTATTGTCATTGCACAACAATTTTCCGGCGCCCTTGTGATCGGCTCTGATCAGGTGGCAACCTTGGATGGCATGCAAATCGGCAAGCCCGGTACGCATGAAAATGCCTTGAAACAGTTGCGGCAGATGCGTGGACGACGCGTGATCTTTCATACCGCCCTCTGCCTCTGCGATGGTCGTGCCGACAATCCTCGCAACGCCGTACAGGTCGAGAACGTCCAGACCCACGTCACCTTCCGGAATTTGTCCGATGCAGAACTGGATGCCTATCTTCGCATTGAACAGCCCTACGATTGTGCAGGAAGCGCAAAAAACGAAGCTCTCGGCATCGCGATTCTCGAGAAGATCGAAAGCTCGGACCCCACTGCACTCACCGGCCTGCCGCTGATTGCGCTGTGCTCGATGTTGCGTCTGGCCGGCGTGCCGTTTTTTGCAGGCTGAGGACAGCGGGAAATTATGCCTGGAACTCTCTACCTCATTCCCAACTCGCTGGGTCCGGTCGCCACAGGCAACGAAGATATCTTGCCTTTCATCATTCCAGAAGAAGTTCAGCAGTTGACCGCGCAGCTCGATTACTTCATTGCAGAAAATGCGAAGACAACTCGCGCCTTTCTCAAAATGATTTCGACAAGGCATGCCTTGGCAAAACCGCTGCAAGAGATCCGGATTGGCGAACTGAATGTGAATACCGATGCCGCTGCATTGCCGGCATTGCTAGTGCCGTTGCTGTCGGGATGTAACGCCGGCTTGATTTCCGAGGCGGGAGTTCCGGCTGTAGCCGACCCCGGCGCGAATCTTGTGAGGCTCGCCCATGACGCCGGCATCCGGGTACGCCCGCTGGTTGGACCCTCTTCCCTGTTGCTCGCCGTGATGGCAAGCGGATTGAACGGACAAAGTTTTGCGTTCAACGGCTATCTGCCAACCGATGCCGCACAACGGGTAAAGCGTATCAAGATGCTCGAGGACCGTTCAAAATCCGAAAGGCAAACTCAGATGTTCATTGAAACGCCTTATCGGAACGGCGCATTGCTGGAAGCGATCGCGGGCACGTGCCGGCCAACTACATTGGTCTGTGTAGCAACGGATCTCACACTGCCAAGTGAAACGATCAGGACTCAGACCGTTGCCAAATGGAAGCAAGAGGTTACCAAGGGAATATTGCCGGAGTTCCACAAGAAACCAACCGTATTCCTATTCCTAGCCCAATAAGATAACAGCTTGGTTAGTGGCTCTGTAAACGCGCAAAACGGCGGTATTGCGCCGCCGTTTTGCATGCCCATTGGGCAAGTCGACGAGAAGCTCATTGCTTCTCATGGCCGCGTCCGAGACGCGGCAGTCAACGCCCGGCATGAGATTTTTTCCCGTTGCATGCTTGTTATGCGGAATGGGATCGAAACCGTTACCGGACACCTGCAGTATAAAACGTGAATCACGGTTTTCAAGAACCTTGTGCAGGCATTTTCAATACTTGCCCGCCCTGCCTGACCACATGATTCTTTATGGAAATTTCCTGCTTTCAGCGTAATTGAATCCTGCTCGCGCTTGACCACGTCGCATGCGCCGCAGCACTCCCGACCGCGCCGCCAAACTTCTTCAACAATCGCTCCGACAGCCCTTCATGTTGGGTGTAATCGACGATGTCCTCGGCCTTCAGCACATCGCGAGCGACCGAATCGACCGTGCCAAAACCATCGGCAAGTCCCATCTCCACCGCTTTGGATCCACTCCAAAACAGCCCCGAGAAGGTTTCGGGTGTCTCCTTCAGGCGATTGCCACGCCCGCGCCTGACCACGTCGATGAATTGCTGGTGCACCTCGCCCAACATTTGCAAGGCATAGTCTTTTTGCCGCTGCGTTTGCGGGCTGAAGGGATCGAGGAATCCCTTGTTTTCGCCGGCCGTAAGCAGACGACGCTCGATCCCGAGCTTGTCCATCAATCCGGTGAATCCGAACCCATCCATCAGCACACCGATCGAACCCACGATGCTGGCCTTGTTCACGAATATCTTGTCCGCAGCGGCAGCAATGTAATACCCCCCGGAAGCGCAAATATCATCGACCACGACATACAAAGGTTTCTTCGGATTCAGCTTGCGGAGGCGCGTGATCTCGTCATTAATGATGCCAGCCTGCACCGGACTACCGCCCGGGCTGTTGATGCGCAATACGACGCCCACTGAATCGCTGTCGGAGAATGCACGGTTCAGCGCAGGGATCACGGTATCGGCCGCGCCAGATGTTCCTGATTCAATGGTGCCGTCGATTTCGATCAGCGCGGTATGCGGTCCCACGCCCTCCACATCTTCCAGGTTGGAGCCGAACGCCAACCACAAGCCGTAAATGACGATGCCCAGTGTCACGAAGCGGAAGAAGATGTTCCAGCGCCGCTTTGCACGCTGTTCGCGCAGTGTCGCGAAGGCCAGTTTTTCAAGAACCTCCCGCTCCCAGCCCGGGGTGCGCGCCGGCGAGCCCGGTGCTGCAGGAGTGGAATTACTATCGGAATTATTGTCGATCATTGTCGTTGGTTAGATTGCTCGTGTTATACGCGGGTATCACGCGCGCGCCGGCTTGATGTAATCATCCGGGATCCAGAATACCTGATTGTCTTTCTCGACCACTGTGATCGAGCGCAAGCGCCCGCCGCGGCAAGGTCCTCCAGCGCAGTGCCCGGTATCGGGTGTGTAGATTGCGCCGTGCGTCGAACACATGAGGTACAACCCGCCCGACTCGAAGAAGTCTCCCTCGTTCCAGTCCAATTCGATGGGAACGTGGGCACAGCGGTTCAGGTAGCCATAAACAGCGTTGTCGTAGCGAACAACGAAACCCGTGGCATCTTCACCGCCCGCTGTCAGCGGAAAACGTATTCCCTTCCCGCCCTCTTCAAGCGCCGATGACTGGCAGATAAAAATTATTGTCTCGTCCATCGCGCGATTATGCATTTTCATTCAGCCAGGCGTGCAGATCCGACACCGAATGGGCGGAATACAGTGGGCTGAGCGCGTCAAGCTCGGCGTCGGAATGTGCGCCGTAGCGAACAGCGACGCCTGCGGCGCCGGCGTTCGCGGCCATTTGCAGGTCATGGATCGTGTCACCGATCATGAGGGTGCGCCGCATGTCCTGCCCCAACTCTCTGGTCAACTCCTGCAACATGGCTGGATGAGGCTTGGAAAACGTCTCGTCTGCACACCGCGTGGCATCGAATGCGGAAAGGAGGTCGGCTGCATCAAGCGCACGGTTCAAGCCGACGCGGCTCTTTCCGGTCGCCACTGCAAGGAAATAGCCTTGCTGCGAGAGATCCTCCAGCATTTCGCGTACGCCGTCGAACAAGGTTAGACCCTTATCCTTTGTCAGGTAGTGATAACGATAGCGCTCCACAATGCGCGGGTAATGCTTGGGATCGAGACCAGGCAGCACTGTTTCCATTGCCGCCTGCAGGCTCAGTCCTATCACGTAGGAAGCTGACTTTTTATCCGGAACCGGGAAGCCAAGGTCTTTGGCTGCAGCCTGGATGCAGGCGACGATGGTCGCGGTGCTGTCCATCAGGGTGCCGTCCCAGTCGAATACGATCAGATCAAATTTATTTCTTGCCATGTTTTCCTGCGGAAAAACCAATACAGATAGGGAATTGCGGCGGAAGTTCTCTCAGGAAGCGACCAGGCTTTGCAGGAACTGCTCGCATTCTGCAGGCAATCCGGCTTTCAAGGTAACGGCTTCGCCCGTTTCAGGGTGCTTGAAAGTGAGCTGGTATGCATGCAGGAACATTCGCTTGAATGCAATCCGCGTGCCTTCGGCCTTTTGCAGCGCCTTATTGAGTGCGAAATCGCCGTACTTGTCATCACCAACAATCGGGAAACCTGTCGAAGCCAGATGCACCCGAATCTGGTGAGTGCGGCCAGTCTTCAGCTCGGCCTCGACCAGCGCAAACTCTCCGTAACGGCGAACCAGATTGAACACCGTATGCGATGGCTGACCATCCGCCTGGACTCGAACCCGACGCTCACCGTCCGGGGTGCTGTATTTGAACAGCGGCAATTTGACGTGTTGCCGACTGTTCTGCCAGTCGCCATGCACCAGGGCAAGGTAGCGCTTATCAAGCTCACCTTCACGTATCTGTTCATGCAAGTTTGTCAATGCGGAGCGTTTCTTTGCCAGCATCAGGATGCCCGACGTGTCCCGGTCGAGACGATGGACGAGTTCGAGGAATTTTGCCTGCGGACGTGCCGCTCGCAATTGTTCGATGACGCCGTAGCTTACGCCGGACCCGCCATGCACCGCGACCCCAGCCGGTTTGTCTATGACCAGCAGATGGTTGTCTTCCAGAAGAACGCGGAATTCTGCCCCGGGAACTACCTGGCTGGTTTTTTCGGCAACGCGCACGGGCGGAATACGCACAACATCGCCTTCCTTCAGGCGGTAAGTCTGGTCGATGCGTCCCTTATTGACCCGCACTTCGCCGGAGCGAAGCACCCGGTAAATATGGCTTTTGGGCACTCCCTTGCACACCCGCATGAGGAAGTTGTCGATCCGCTGATCGGCTTCCTCGCCGGAAATCGTAACCATCCTGACTTGTGCGGGAACCTGGGAGGCCGGCTGATCGGGATGCAAATCGCCTCGCCTCTCAGAAAATCTCGCTAAGTCCTTCATTTTGCTTATATAATTGTTTCGTGTCGGTTACAAACCGATGCATGTGTGAGAATAAAAAGCACATTCTACACAGGGGCGTCTCCATCAGCCTCGCCAAATTGCAAATTCGATGGAGAAGAAGTGTATGCACCACCCACGCGTGAATCGGGGTTGCACCGTAGTTGCAGCCGGGTCGCGCGCATCGGGGTTACAAGGAATTCAGAGGAGAAGTCTGATCGCCGGAGCCGTGCACTGCCCCAAGCGGCATGCAGCAAGCGCTTCACAGCCGGGCCGCTCTCTCGATGAATCTGCAGCTTCGGGGTGTTGGGCAAAGATTGCTTGAATTGTAAGGATATGTCCGGCAAGCACGCCCGGTAGTTTGGGATGCTTGCTGGTTTGATGTAGTGGATTTCCGTTTGCCGATGTTGCCGGACCATGACTCGTTCGGCCTGCCGTCGCTGCCCGCAGCCCGCCAATGCGCCCGGATCTTCCGGATTGCGCGCGGCCGACGTAGCCCGTGTCCGGCATCGCGCTTCACTACATCCGCGCCCCGTTGCGTCATGAGCGCTTTAAATTGCGCCCGGATGCACCCAAAGGCAATTCCCTCCTCAAGCTCTCCGTCCCTGCGTACATCCGTGTATTAAAAAGTGTGCCGCTTAGCGCGGCCTGGAATGGCCTCAGAGCCACGGAGCAAAAACATGAAACGCATGTTGTTCAACGCTACGCAGCAGGAAGAGTTGCGCGTAGCGATCGTCGATGGGCAGAAGCTCATCGACATCGATATCGAGACCTCCGGTCGCGAGCAACGCAAATCCAACATCTACAAGGGCGTCATCACCCGCATCGAGCCCTCGCTGGAAGCCTGCTTCGTCAATTACGGAGAGGAGCGCCACGGCTTCCTGCCTTTCAAGGAAGTGGCTCGCAGCTACTTCAAGGAAGGCGTTGACGTCCGCACCGCCACCATCAAGGATGCCCTGCGCGAAGGCCAGGAAATCATGGTGCAAGTGGAAAAGGAAGAGCGCGGCAACAAGGGCGCGGCCCTGACCTCCTTCATTTCGCTGGCCGGCCGCTACCTGGTGCTGATGCCGAACAATCCGCGCGGAGGCGGTGTTTCCCGCCGCGTGGAAGGCGAGGATCGCCAGGAACTGCGCGAGACCATGGACAAGCTGGACCTGCCGTCCGGGATGTCGGTCATTGCCCGCACCGCCGGCATCGGCCGCAACGTGGAAGAACTGCAGTGGGACTTGAACTACCTGATGCAGCTCTGGACGGCAATCGAAGGTGCCGGCAAGTCGGCGCCGGGCGCTTTCCTGATTTACCAGGAATCTTCGCTGGTGATCCGCGCGATCCGCGACTATTTCCAGCCTGACATCGGCGAAATCCTGATCGACACCGACGACATCTACGAACAGGCACAGCAGTTCATGAGCCACGTGATGCCGGACATGGTGCACCGCGTGAAGCGCTACCGCGACGACGTGCCGCTGTTCTCGCGCTTCCAGATCGAGCACCAGATCGAGACCGCTTATTCCCGCACGGTGCCCCTGCCCTCCGGCGGCGCCATCGTGATCGACCACACCGAAGCGCTCGTTTCCATCGACGTCAACTCGGCCCGCGCCACCCGCGGCAGCGACATCGAAACCACTGCGCTGAACACCAATCTCGAAGCTGCCGATGAAGTGGCCCGCCAGTTGCGCCTGCGCGACCTGGGCGGCCTGATCGTGATCGACTTCATCGACATGGAGAATTCCAAGAATCAGCGCGAAGTCGAAACCCGCCTGAAGGATGCGCTGCGCTACGACCGCGCGCGCGTGCAGATGGGCAAGATTTCCCGCTTCGGCCTGATGGAACTGTCGCGCCAGCGCCTGCGTCCGTCGCTGTCGGACGGCAGCCACGTGACCTGCCCACGCTGCAACGGCACCGGCCATATCCGCGATACCGAATCCTCCGCATTGCAGGTCCTGCGCATCATCCAGGAAGAGGCAATGAAGGAAAACTCCGCTGCAATCCATGTGCAGGCGCCGGTCGATGTGGCCGCCTTCCTGCTGAATGAAAAGCGCGGCGAGATCCTGAAGATCGAAACGCGCCACCGCGTGACGGTCGTGCTGATCCCCAACAAGCATCTCGAAACGCCCCATTACAAGCTGGAACGCATCAAGCACGACGATCCGCGCCTCGAAGAACCGCAGGCCAGCTATGACATGGCCGAAGAAGCGGATACTGATATTGCGTACGGCAAGCGCCAGAAGGAAGAAGTCCGTCCGCGCCAGGAAGCGGTGGTCAAGGGCATCACGCCGGACCAGCCCGCCCCGGTGGTCGAACGCAAGCCGGTCGAAGCAGCTCCTGCGCCTGCTCCTGCACCGATGCCGCCAGCCGAGGAAGGTTTCTTCAGCCGCATGTTCGGCTTCTTCCGCAAGAAGCCGGTAACACCTCCTGCGCCACCGGCTCCCGCTGTGGAAGAAAAGCCGCAGCAGGCACGCGAGCGCAATGAACGTGGCGACCGCAACCGCAACCGCCGTGGACGCGGCCGCGGACGCGATCGCGGTGATGAGCGCGATACCTCTCGCGATGAAACCGTCAAAGCTGTTACGCCGGCAGCAGATACCCAGCAGCAGCAGCGTCCGCCGCGCCCGCCCCGGGAGCAGCGCGAGCCTCGCGAAGCCCGGGAACCGCGTGAACAACGCGAGCCGCGTGAACCCCGTGAACAGCGTGAAGGTGGAGAAGCTCGTCGCGAGCGCCAGCCCCGTCAGCGCGAAGAACGCAAGGAAGTACCGGCCGAAGAATTGCTGAAGACGGCGGCACCGCTGGCCGTGCCGACGGAACCCACCCCGATGGACCTTGCAGCAACCGACGCCGAGCAACCGGTTGCCGTGAACGCCGGCGAAGAAGGCGCAGAAGAGCAAGGTGGCGAAGAACGTCGTCGCCGCCGCCGCCGTGGCGGTCGCAATCGCAATCGTCGTGACCGCGAGAACGGTGAAGCAATGGCCGGTGACAATGAAGCTGGTGCCGAAGAGTCGGCTGCACAGGGTGAGGCCGTACAACTCGAACTGACTGAAGTGGCAAGCACCACCGAGCAAGCCATGGAAGCCGTGGAAGCCGCGCCTGCAGAGGCAGCTCCGGTGGAATCTTCCGCGGAAGCAGTGCCGGCAACACAACAAGCCGTGGTCGAGGTAGTTGAAGCGGCGGCTGTAGCGGTAGCAGCTCCGGTTCAGACGGAAACCGTGGCGGTTGAAACTCCTGCCGAGCAACCGCATGCTGTTGTCATGCCCGCCCCTGTGGTGGAAGTGAAACCTGCTGCTGCCCCTGCTGCCCCTGCTGCTCCGGTTACTCCGGCAGCCGTTTCGGAAGGCGTGACGACGATTGCACCAGCGCCGATGCCTATCGAGCATCTGCAGCAGGTGTTGTCCGCCGCCGGCCTGACCTTGGCGATGACAGACCCGGAAAAGCTCCGCGTTGCACAGGAAGCCGCGTCCCAAATCGTGCCGGCCACGCGTATCCCGCGTGAGCGCAAGCCGTTGCCGCCGCTTTCGACCGAACCGCTGGTGCAAGTCGAAACGCGCCGTTGACGCGCCCGCCGCTCCCTTCCAACCAGGACAGGGAGCGGCATGGAATCAATGACCAAGGGAGCCAAGGCTCCCTTTTTTGTTGCAAAGACTACGTCACAACGACAATCATGAATCCGGACAAGCGCGATCGCCCTGCCCCCATCCCTTTTGCTACTGCCTTCCTTTATTGGCTGAAGTTGGGCTTCATCAGTTTCGGCGGGCCGGCCGGACAGATTGCATTGATGCATACCGAGCTGGTGGAACGACGCCGCTGGATTTCGGAGCGACGCTTTTTGCACGCCTTGAACTACTGCATGGTGCTGCCCGGACCGGAAGCGACTCAACTGGCGATTTATATCGGTTGGCTCATGCATCGCACGCTGGGCGGCATTGTGGCCGGAGCACTGTTTGTACTGCCGTCGCTCGTGATACTG
>DASVLM010000072.1:0-4388 GCA_036384875.1 Noviherbaspirillum sp. | reverse complement strand
AAGGCTTGCCTGGAACTGGATCAGTTCTTTGAACAGAATCCGGACCTGAAGCAACAGCGCGACGCCGCATTCATCTGGCTCAAAGTCAATGTCAGCGAAGAAAACAAGAACGACGAATTGGTAAAGAAACTTCCCTGGTTCATCGGATATCCACATTGGTTCGTGCTGGACGAAAATGGAAAGGTCCTGCACACCTCCTTCGCCCAAGACACGCGGGAGGACTTGCAAGCATTCCTGACGAAGTGGGGAGGCAATCAAACTTCGCCGGAAAGGGAAAATGCCGGGTCGGCACAATAGCGCATCAGGAATCGGGGCACCTCATCTCGGTGACGGCTGCGCTTATCTCATGCGGCGCAATCGGCTTCAAAATGGGCGCCAGGCAAGCCCGCTGTTGCACGGCGCGCGACAAGCGTGCGATGATGCCGCATGGCTGCCGCGAAAAAAGAACCGCCGGTTCTGACCTTCACCAGCGCGTCGAAACTTGAGGCGCACATGAGCCGCGAACCAAGGGATTCCGCAGGATTCTGGCTCAAGCTGTCGAAGGCGGGAGCGCCCGCCGCCACGATCAACAAAGAAGAGGCGATAGAAGCCGCGCTATGCTGCGGCTGGATCGACGGCCAGCTCGGCAAATTCGATGAGCACTATTATCTCGTCCGCATGACACCGCGCCGCCCCGGCAGCCGCTGGTCTGCGAAAAACCGCGCGACCGCGATCGGCTTGGCGGAGCAAGACCGCCTCAGGCCGGCCGGGCTCGCCGAGATCGAAGCGGCAAAGGCCGACGGCCGATGGGAAGCCGCCTACGCCTCCCAGGCGAATGCGGAGATTCCGGACGACCTGGCCGCGGCGCTCGCGGCTGACGCGTCTGCGCGACGCTTCTTCGATACCCTGGATAAAGCCAATCGCTTCTCCATCATCTACCGGGTGAACGACGCCAAACGGCCGGAAACGCGCACCAAGCGTATTGCGCAATTCGTGGAAATGTTGGCTCGGGGGGAGACGATTCATCCAGTCAAGAAGGGCGGCGTTGCAGATCGGAAAAGCGTAGTGCCTTCCGACGGATGAGAGTGTGCAGCCCAGTGCGCCGGATAATGCATTTGGCTCATTCGAATCACGGCGCTTAGCCGTTGGTACGCAAAGGCGGCATCCCAAATGCATCTTTGATATGCCACCTCATCATGCGGCGCATAACGCTTCGCTAATGACGCCCTACTTGATGCGCCTCGCCGCGTTGCCCCATATATCCCAAGCGAATACGGAAGCTCAATCGTCCTCGGCAGTGGCGTAGCCGTATATGGCCCCAAGGAGGCCCGCTGTTCCCGCCGCAAGCCCAACCGGCCAGGACAGGAGCGCCGCAGCTCCCCATCCCGCAATGCCAGCCAGCGTTCCCCATCCCAGCGCTCCCTTGATCCCGCTCTCCGAAGCGGAGGCGTTGACCTTGTCGATTGTGCTCACATCGGAAGTTGAATCCTGGTTGCCTGGCGAGAGCGATTGATTGCTGCTTTGACTCGGCGAAGCCAAGGGTGTCACGGTCTGCGGCACCTGCACGGCGGGAGCGCCGACGTCCGTTGCAACAGTTTCACTGACGGACTTTTCCGTCATTGTCCCATTACTCAAACGGCGATATAGCGTGGCATGGCAGGTGAAGCCGTTGGGAATGTGATCTATCGCGAAGTTGGTGAAGTCGCTCTTGTCGTTTTTATCCACCGTCGAGTTTATCCTTTCGGCCATGTAGGCGGGATAGCCAGGATTGGTCGTTACGGTGTAGCTAAATGCGCGTTTTTCAGTATTCGGCCCGCCCTTCAAATAGTTTTCGAGAGGCTGTTCAACCTGGCTGAAATGGCTGAGGCTGTTGAAATTATTGCTCAATGCCGTGCCGAGGAACATGTTTTTGGCGGCACTTGGCCCGCCGAATTGCCCGCGCACCGCATGCATGCGCGTCAAGGCCTGCTTCCGCGTAATCTTGGATGGGTCGGCCAGGTAGCCTTTATCCTTCCATTTACTCATGCCGGGCGGATCGGCCGGAGAGGTTGTGCTTTGCATTTTCAGCACATCCTTGCTCACGGTTCCCGGCATGCTGCCGCTAAAGCCGTTAGTCGGGAACGTGCTGCGGGAGGACAAATCGAGATCGGCCGGCGGTGTCGTGTCTATCATTCTTTGCACCGGCGTATCGCCATTTGCCGGCAAGCCCTGCCTGCGGCTCAAGGTAGAGCCTCCGTTGATTGCTTCGCACCATCTGGATTGCCTCACGGCGTATGGGCTTTGCCCTATCATCTGGGCCAGCTTCAATTGCCGGGCGGTCGAGTCGCGATTATCCTGGAAGCTGCTTTTCCCTGCGCCCGATTGCAGCCCGTTTTGTTCCGAGCGGGAGGCTGCGGAGTGGTCATCTCGTCGAGGAAGCGTTTCTCTCATGATCATTCGAGGCCATTATTCCATCCGGGGAGAATGCGCTGGCAGCCGCAGGCCGGTTTATGATGATTGCACGATTTTTTCGCCAGTCAAGCTGTCAGAGTTGACAGGGCATGGGCATGGCAGGTCCGAGAAGGGTACGCCTGCCTATAGATGTGTATCCTTCGTCACATGCGGCGATAAGGCATTCGGCTCGCCATAAGCCCCTCGCCAGCATGAGGATTATCGATCCCAACTATCTTGCCGCAAAAAGCAAATGGCGGGCCGGCGCAATAGTGTGCGTGAGATCGGGTGGACAAGCAGTCAGTCCACCGGCTCAAGTGTGCAATTTTCGGCAGTCACTGCTTTTACCTTCCATTCTTTTTGATCAAAGCCAAAAATCTGCGCATCCTGTACGGGAAGCGCTTTGGGTTTCGCATAATTTTCGTCCAGATAAGCCGCCTGCAATTGCTCCAGCGTTACAACAACGTCGGACCGTACCACCGCCGCCGGCGGCGCGTAATCCGTAACAAACAAGTCCTCCGCCAATTGGCCGGTACCCTTTTGGTGATTCCATCCTTGCACCGATTTGACCATCGCCAGTCGGGTTGCGTCGTTCATTTCGGCAAATCGATCATTGAGAAACCGAACCGGCGATTCCAGCATGTTGACGAAATAGTCGGGATCACTGACGTATTCCGCGAGATTTCCACCTCCCCAAGGCTGGCGCCCCGTTCCCACTTGCGCCACGTCCATGAATGCACCAAGAATCTGCTGGCCGTCTTCGGATGTTTTTCCTGACACACAACCAATGATGTATCGTGCAACCTGGCTCAGCGCCCAAGTCATTTTGAGCAAGGCTAAGGCATTCTCCTTGTTCACCCCATCAATTTGGCCGGCATCCGCCGCCGTATTGATAAAGGTTTCAAGCGCCAATGCGCCACCCGTTTTCGCTTTGGCCGTGGCAACACCCAGACGCGTTCCCAGTTCGGCCTTCAAAGCCAATATATCCTCATCGGAAACGACTCGTTGCACCGGCGCAGCTTGAAGCTGCATTGGCATAGTCTGCCTTCGCGCACTTACGTCGGCCAGTTGCTTGCGCTGGGCGATGATACGCGGGCTGTTATCGACCAAATCGTTCAGTTTGCGCTGCGCAGTGACACGGGGACTATCTGCTACCATGGCTCCCAAGGGGGTATCAAGCGCGGTCATCTTGGGCCGCTCCTGGATTGCCTGAGCATGCTCTTGATTTTCCCGGCCCTGTGCAGTTCTCATGCTGACGATCCTTTTTATTATTACGACTGTATTACGCAGCCTGTTACCGATACAAGCTACCGGTATACGGCGCATTACGCTTCGCTAATGACGCACTACTTATTGCGCCTTACCGCGTTACTTATTGCGCCTTACCGCGTTGATTTATTCAATTTTCCGAAATCGGGCACATTGCAAATCAATGACTTACGCATGACCTTATTGGTGAAAAACGATTAAATCAGCGCTTCCTTAGGCTTGTTCAACCAAATCGATAACTCTTGAAATCACTTCGCGTGCGATGAGAACTCCCGATATATTTTTTTGCAACCGGTCGATCCTCACCGTAAATTCAAATGCTCCCCCTTTTGCTCCCTTTCTCGTGGCATCGTGATTTTCGGAAAATTCCCTTAGCATCATATCAATTCTCTGATTCACCGTTGCCCGTGCCGCCGACGAGGAATTTCCTTCGACAATGACTTCGTTTGGTCTGAAAGTTACTCCAATAGCACACAAAGAATCTGCATCTTTAGATATCATGATTTGCAACTCGGTCCGCCCAGATCGAGATCGAAGAGTGACAGAATTCGTAGTGTTTGATTTGGTCGGAACGCCACCACCTAGGTTAAACTTGATTTGCTCAAGGAACCTAGGTGTCTCATAGCCGTCACTCTTACCTGATTCAAGAGTAATCCTGATTTTTGCAAGCTGCTCTGACACTTCACGAAAATCCTGAATCCGATCTCTAG
>DASVLM010000071.1:0-8097 GCA_036384875.1 Noviherbaspirillum sp. | reverse complement strand
ATCCTGACCTACAACACCGACCCGCTGGTCTCGGTGGATTACAACCACAACCCGGCTTCGAGCAACTTCGATGCGACGCTGACCAAGGTCTCCGGCCGCCTGGTGAAGGTCTCGTCCTGGTACGACAACGAGTGGGGCTTCTCCAACCGCATGCTCGATACCACTGTGGCATTGATGAACGCCGCAAGCAAGGCCTGAGGAGGCTAACATGCACACCACCAGCCATCTCGACAGCGCAGGCCTTTCGCTGGCCGACACAGTCGTGGCGATCCACGCTCCGGTCGATATCCTGAATGCCCAGAACACGGTTGCTGCAAACGATGCAGCTCCCCTGCCCTTCGCCGCCAATGCCATCCGCATGCGCGACGCCTACTTTGACTATGAATTGATTTAAGAAAGACCAGATGAGTGCTATTACCGACATCATTGCCCGCGAAGTAATCGACTCGCGCGGCAACCCCACCGTGGAATGCGACGTGCTGCTGGAATCCGGCGTCATGGGCCGTGCTGCCGTGCCGTCCGGCGCGTCCACCGGCTCGCGCGAAGCCATCGAGCTGCGCGACGGCGACAAGAGCCGCTTCCTCGGCAAGGGCGTCCTCAAAGCCTGCGAAAACATCAACACCGAAATCTCCGAAGCCATCATGGGCCTGGACGCCAATGAACAGGCTTTCCTCGACCGCACCCTGATCGACCTCGACGGCACCGAGAACAAGGCCCGCCTGGGCGCCAACGCCACGCTGGCCGTGTCCATGGCGGTGGCCAAGGCCGCTGCCGAAGAATCCGGCCTGCCGCTGTACCGCTATTTCGGCGGCTCGGGCGCGATGCAGATGCCGGTGCCGATGATGAACGTCATCAACGGCGGCGCGCATGCCGACAACAACCTCGACCTGCAGGAATTCATGATCATTCCGGTGGGCGCCCCGACCTTCCGCGAAGCAGTGCGCTACGGTGCCGAGGTGTTCCATACCCTGAAGAAAATCCTGCACGACAAGGGCCTGACCACCGCGGTGGGCGACGAAGGCGGCTTCGCTCCTTCCGTGGCCAACCATGAAGAAGCGATCAAGCTGATCCTGCAAGCGATCGAGAAGGCCGGCTACGAGCCGGGCACGCAGATCGCGCTGGGCCTGGACTGCGCCGCTTCCGAGTTCTACAAGGACGGCAAGTACCACCTCGACGGCGAAGGCCTGCAGCTGTCTTCCGGCGACTTCACCAACCTGCTCGCGACCTGGTGCGACAAGTACCCGATCATCTCGATCGAGGACGGCATGGCCGAAAATGACTGGGACGGCTGGGCGACCTTGACCAATGCACTGGGCAAGAAGGTACAGCTGGTGGGCGACGACCTGTTCGTGACCAACACCAAGATCCTGCGTGAAGGCATCCAGAAGAACATCGCCAACTCGATCCTGATCAAGATCAACCAGATCGGCACGCTGACGGAGACGTTTGCGGCGATCGAGATGGCCAAGCGTGCCGGCTACACGGCGGTGATTTCGCACCGTTCGGGCGAGACGGAAGATTCGACCATTGCCGACATCGCGGTGGGTACGAATGCCCTGCAGATCAAGACTGGTTCGATGTCGCGTTCGGACCGCATGGCCAAGTACAACCAGCTGCTGCGCATCGAGGAAGACCTCGGCGACATCGCCAGCTATCCGGGACGCGGCGCGTTCTATAACCTGCGTTAATTCCTACGCTAGCGTGCGTAGTCTTTGGGCGCATCCTTCGGGATGCGCCCTTTTTTATTTTCTATTTCGCGCGTTCCGGTATTCGTGCAGAGTCCATATCATCATCCAGAGTGCCATTAGAGCAGCGGCCGACACCAGATACAGCACGCCTTCGGTACCCGCGATGCTTGTCGCGATGATGGATGCGGCACATGGGGCAGCCGCCCGCGCCAGCGAAGCCGGCGCTGCAATGGCGCCGTTAAGATGTACATAATGGCTGCGATCGAAAAGGATGGCGACGATAGTCGCCCTGATGGAAGTAATGATTCCGCTGCCGAGACCGATTGCCGCAATGGACAGCAGGGCTGCGGTGCTGGATGAGGTAAACAGATGCAATACGATCGCAGCCACGGAAAAAAGTGCGAAGGCAGCGATCGCCATGCCGGCATAAGGCAGCATGCGAAAAGGCCCCAGCTGCACCAGCCGGCCCGCAGCCTGCGCCGGGCCGATTATGCCCAGCGTCACCAAGGTCAGCTTTACGGGAAAATCCCGCGACGCAAGGATTGCCGGCAACTGGGTGACCAATGCTGTCAATGCAAACAGATTGGCAGCGAAGGCCAGCGAGAGCGTCCAGAAGCGAAGCGTTCCCAGCGCATCGCGCCATATCGCCACAGGCTTGCCGGCGCCGGAAGGTGTTCTGCGAATCGGTTTTGCCTGACTGGTGCAACGAGGCGTACACATGAGGCCGACGGCAAGTAGTGCGGTCGCAGCATTGAAAACGCAGAAGCAGCGCAATGTCATGCGCCAGCCGACTCCCTCGATCAGCGCATGCGTGAGCGGAACGAAGATGGCGCTGGTCGCACCGGATATGAGGAGCAATGCATTGACGTTGTCTTCAAATTCTTCCGGCATTCGCTCCATCAATAATGCAAATACCGGCTCGAAAAAGCACAAGGCCATCGATATGCCCACTGCACCCCAGGCGCAGTAAAAGGATGGCGCGCTGTAACTGAAGCTCGCCGCTGCCATTGCGGCAGCTGTGCCGACAGCGCCAACTGCAATCGTGCGACAAGCGCCAAGACGCTCAATGATGTGGCCTAATGCAAGCTGTGCTAAGGCGCATGACAGGAGCGCCAGGCTCATTGCGCCGTTGATGGCATTCCTCGACCAGTTCAACTCCCGGTGAATCGGCTCGACGATCAGCGGGAAGGAAATGTAGATCGTTCCCCACACGATAATCTGCATGATGGCAAGCGGGAAAACTATCTTTGCTCGCGCAACCAGGCTGGCTTTTTTATCATCCATTCTTCACGAGACACTTGCCTCGCCGGGGCCTGGAAAAAAAGGCCTGCCCAGGACTGAGCAGGCCCGAACCCATGCCACGGCATAGGGAGACACCGATTGGAGATCGAGTCGGTGAGCGTTGTCGCTGCCGAAAAGCGCGCATTCCTTCATGCGGCCAATCTTTGGCGATAAATATGTTGTGCGAGCCAAGCTACTTTCCCTTGTAGATCCCCGCTTCCAGGATCATGTCGCCACTGCGTACGAAATAGGTCGACTTCTTTTCAATTTCCTTGGTCTCGGGATTGTTGTAGCGGAAGTCCACCCATCCCTTTCCCTTGGCCTTCGCCAGGTCGACGATTTCCTTGCGAAAGTATTTGCCGTCGGCGTCGGGAAGCACGATCAGGTTTTTCCCCACCAGCTTCGGATTGAACGGATGCGCCAGGGTGCTGCCGTCGATGCCGCGCAAGGTCAGGTAGATCGGTCCCTTGATGAATGCCGGATTCTTGGCATTGACTTCACGGATCAAGGCATCCTTTCCGTTCCTGTGCAGATAGTCCAGGCCTTTGTCGACGATGGAAACCGCATCGTCGGCGGGATTGTCGGCAGCGAACACCGGTGCGACGACACCAAACACGAATGAAACCAGAAACATGCGCAGCGTTTTCATGGTGACCTCCTCAATATGCAAGACTGCAAATCCCCAATGCCAAGCCATGGCGGCCTGGCATGGCGGGTCTGGCTGGATCAGAACAAGTGTCGTATGCCAACGTTGAACTCGGAAGCCGTGTTGCCTGCTACCGGAACACGCAAGGCGGAGGCGCTGTCGTTGGACAGGCGGCCATAGCTGGTGTACAGGTTGGTCCGCTTCGACAGGGCATGCGCGTATCCGATCGCCCACTGCCTGGCATCGGAGTTATTGGCAGCCCGGTTGTTTTTCTTCGCGAACGAAGCCATCACGGTGCCTGCCGTGCCGGCCGGTGCGGTCAGGCCGAGCAGCCAGTCGCGCACATCGGTGTCCGCTGTTGCAGCCCCCGTCTTGCCTTTGACCGTAGCGTAGGCGACATAAGGCTTGACCACGCCGAAGTTGTAGTTGCCGCCGATCAGCCAGGTGCGACGATCGTCGGTGCCGGCGTCGTTGCCGACCTTGGTATAGGTCACCACTGCGTCGATCGGGCCATTTTTGTAACCCGCGAAGCCGCCGATGGCCCGCTTGGCGCTGCTGTTGCCGGCGACCTCGCCGAAGGAATACTGCAACTCGCTGCGGATGCCGCCGGCTTCATAGTGATAGGTCAGGTCGTTGTCGAAACGGCTGCCTTCATACTCGGTGTTGAAAATGCGGGCGGAGTCGCCTGCGAGCGCATCGCCGAACGGGTCGATCGTCGCGAGATTGGCATACACCGGCGTGAACTGGCGGCCGGCCTTGATGGTCCCAAAGCTGCCGTTCAATCCTATCCACGCCTGGCGATTGAACAGGCGGTTCGAGTCGGCCTGTGCGCCGGAATCGACGTTGAAGCCATTCTCCATGTCGAAGATCACCGACAGGCCTTCGCCAAGATCTTCCGTTCCCTTGAAGCCGATGCGGCTTCCGCTTTGCTTGCCGCTATCCAGCGTCGTAGTGGTGTTGGTCCCGTTGTCGGTGCGGGTAATGGCTGCGTCGACAATACCGTAAATGGTGACCGACGATTGCGCGCAGGCAGTGCCTGCCAGAGTCCCGAGCGCCGCGAGTGCAAAAATAGTTTTTTTCAAGTTGTATCTCCCATGTGAATCAACGATCAGTCGAGCTTGCTTCTTCAGGCTGCTGCTTGAAGTCTTTGATGGTTCGCCATCTTCCCAAGGCGCATGACTGTCACGCCGGGGCCGAGGTGACGCAACGATGGCTGGACGATGACGCAGTCATCGTACGGCGTCGTGATTTCCATATCGCCGTCATAGGCGATCACGGTCCCGGCCTTGCTGATGGTTTCCAGTCCTTTGAAGTCGGTGGCAAATGTAAACTGCATGGACCGGGCAGCGATCGAGTGCGTGATTTCGATGAAGCGCTGCCGAGCCGGCGTTTTCTCGGCGAGGAATGGTTGAACGGTGCGGACATCGACCACGCCTTGCTGCACCAGGAAACGGCAAGTCATGTGGAGCGCGATATCGCGACTGCGACGAGAAAAGTGCTGCCCTGCCTCGATCAGCAGTGCATTCTTCGTGCTGTTCGGGTCACCGAAGCCGCCGTAGTCGCGCAGCCTCTTGCCGCTGGCGTGTCCCGCGTCGATGACGACATGCTCGGGGAATCCGATTTCGGCGGCGAGCGTCCGGCCTTTTTCAAGCGGGCCGCACATCAACAATGGAGGGGACGCCTCATGCATCGAATGAATATCGAGCAGCATGTCGACCGTATTCAGGAACGGCCGCATTTCACGCGCGCGTTTCAGATCGACAGTGTTCCGCATGCCGTCGAGCGTGTCGTCGCTCCATACACGGTTCATGTCTTCTTCGACGTAGCGAGCCGCGTCGGGATCTTTCCTGCTGAAGCGTCGGTAAGCGGCAACGTTGGCAAATCCGAAGCTTAGCCGTCCCTTGATAGGACGCAGGCCAGCTTCAAGCAAAAGGTCGACCGTGATCGCGCCGCATACTTCGTTACCGTGGATCAGTGCCATTACCATGACGTGCGGCCCAGGTATGCCGCTGTCGAACGTGTGAATATAGTCGATACCGCTGTTACCCTTGCTCCATCTGGAAATGTCGGGAAACGGCAGTTCGATCGGATACGCGGGCAGGCGTGCCCGGATACCGGCCAAGGTGTCCATGCTGAAAACTCCGGAGAGAGGTGGATGGCGCTGCCGAAAGACGCGCCGTAAAGAGGCCTGATGGCTTAGATGGTCGGCTGGACGATGCCCTTGCCCGAGACACCTGCGGTCCTTGCCCTGTATGACAAGACCATGACCGCTACCAGGCTGACGACGGATGTCGCCATAACATAGAAGCTCGGTGCGAGCTTGCTGTGTGTGTAATCGATAAGCCAGGTCACGATCAACGGCGCGAAGCCGCCGAACAGCGTGACAGAGAAGTTGTAGCTGAGCGCAAGGCCGGTTCCGCGCGTCGCTGTCGGATAAATGTCCGCCAGCAGGGCCGGAAGCGCACCGAGGCAGATGGCAAGCAGCAGTCCGACAAATGCTTGCACCAGCACCAGCGCCGTCGGCGTTGGCCAGGTTGTCAGCATGAGGAAAAGAGGATAAGTCGTGACCGCGACCAGCACCAATGCCATGCGCATGACTCGCAGGCGGCCGTAGCGGTCGGAAATCATGCCCACTACCGGCGCGGCAATCATCAGCATCGCGCCGGTCATGACGGCGCCGACGAAGGACGAGGTCGATGTCAGGTGCAATTGCTTGACCGCGTATGTCGGCATGTACACCTTGTGCACATAGTTGAATGCCGTGGCAGCGGCAACGACGCCGATACCGAGCAGTATGTTGCGCCAGTCGTGCACGAACACTTCGCGCAGCGGCGATTTCTGCTTCTGCGCCGCGCCAAGCCGTTTGAAGTCGGCCGTTTCATCGATGTTGCGACGAATGTAGATGCCGACCGGTCCGATCAGCAAACCCACGGCAAATGCGACACGCCACCCCCAATCGCCTACCTGTGCATCGGTCAGGTATGCGGATAGCAATGCGCTGACGCCGGCCGCAAGCACGGTCGCGAGGCCGAGGCTGGCCATCTGCCAGCTTGCAAAAAAGCCGCGCCGGCTAAAATCGGTTTGCTCGACCATGAACGCCGTTGCCGCCCCAAATTCCCCGCCGCTCGAAATCCCTTGCAGCATGCGCGCAGCGACAACGATAGCCGGCGCTGCAATGCCGATCTGCGCATATCCCGGCACGATAGCAATGATTGCCGTGCCGAGCATCATCAGCGTGATCGATACCGTCAGCGATGCTTTGCGCCCAGCTTTATCCGCATAGCTGCCGAGCACGATCGCGCCGAGAGGACGTGTAACGAAAGACACCGCAAACGAAGCTACAGACAGCAGCAGCGACGTGGTTTCATCGGCAGAGGGAAAGAACTGCTTGCCAATCACGATGGCGAAATAGCCGTAAATCAGCAGGTCATAGAATTCGAGTGCATTGCCGATGCTGGCGGCGCAGATCTCGCGCCACGGGTTGTGCGGACGGGTACTTCCTACCTTGGAGGCGGCTTGGCCCGGCGTTGGAATATCGTTGTATTTCATCTTTGTCTCCTGTGAATTCGCCGGCTGCGAAGATCCACTCTTGCTTTACGAACCAGCCGGGAATGACCGCAGTTTAGGAGGACGTGAAACCTGCAATGTGCCGATTCGGCACGCGATGGTGCTATTTGCTTTGCGCCGCATCCGAAGCATCCTGTTCGGCGACATGACTGCTCGTCTCCAGGCCGGCCCACAGGCTATCCAGCACCGGATGGGAACGATTGCGCTGCCGATAGAGTGCGATATCAAATCCGACGCGCCAGCTGGCATTTCCGACAATGCCGAGTTCGCCCCGCTCGATGTCGCTTTTTGCGAGCCGTCCGGGAAGCCAGGCCAGTCCGGCGCGGCGCTTGACCATGCCAAGAATGGCTTCGTAGGAATCCGCCTGGCAAACCGGCTTGAGCAGGGGTGCCTGGGGAAGATCGGCAAGGTGCCGGGCCAGCACGGTACGCAGCGCAAGCGCGCGGGCAAATGAAAGCCAGGGAATGGGGTCTTTCCCGCCAGGCAGCTTGTAAAGGGCTCTTCCGCTGGCATCGAGTGCGCTGACCGGAACCAGCACTTCACGCGCAATGGGGAGGAAGTCGAAGCGATCGTGATCGATCATGAGCCGGGTATGCGGGCTGGAATAGGCGATAAGCAGGTCGACTTCGCCGGCAACGAGGCGCAGGATGCCTTCTTCCGCATTGCATGTGGTCAGCGTGGCAGTGAAGAAGCCGAAACGGTCGACCGAATCTTCGTACCATTCGGGAAAGAAGGTGCTTGCCAGGGTGCGGCCGGCCGCAATGCGGATATTGTTTTCAAGGGTTGGAATGCTGCCTTGCAATTGCTCGCGCGCGCCGTGCAGCGCTTCGATTGCATTCGTGGCTGCATCCAGGAATACCGAACCTGCGGGAGTCAGCATCAAGGGCTTGGAGCGCGCAACGAGTGGCGTTCCCA
>DASVLM010000070.1:0-2722 GCA_036384875.1 Noviherbaspirillum sp. | reverse complement strand
CGAACCAGTCGCAAAGAAGTCGTGCAGGTCGTGTGCGAATTCGTCGAAGCGGGCGTAGACCACACGATTCGAGCGGCTGAAGAAGTTGTAGGCGAACAGCGCCGGGATCGCGGCGAACAGACCGAAGGCGGTCATGATCAGTGCCTCGCCGACCGGGCCGGCCACCGCGTTCATCGACGCGTTGCCGGAAGCGGCGATGCGGATCAGGGCGTGGTAGATGCCCCACACCGTACCGAGCAGACCGACGAACGGTGCGGCAGAGCCGACCGTGGCGAGCAGGGTCATACCACCTTCCAGACGCATGCTCTCGCGAGCCACGGCCTGACGCAGGGCGCGATCGATGAACTCCGAACGGCTCAACGATTCGGCCAGACGGCCCGTGGTGCCTGCCGCCGAAGTGGCCTGCTGGTGATGGGCCACTGCCGAAGCTGCGTCGAGCGCGATCTTGGAGAACGGCTCGCTGCGCGGCTGGGCTTCCAGTTCGCGGATCGCGTCCTGGGTGGAGCCGTTGCCCCAGAAACCGTTGATGACCTTGTCGGCGCGAGCCTTCACCGTCGCATTGCGGATGCCGTTGGCAATGATGAAGTACCACGACAGGAACGACATCACGACCAGGGTCACGAAGACGACCCAGCCGAGCCAGTCGAAGTTCTGGATCAGGTTGTCGAAGCCCATCTGCTTCATGGCTTCGGCGTTGGTATTGCCACCCAAGGCCTGTGCGGCATCGGTCGTTGCAGGAGTCTGTAGGAACATAACGCTACCCTAGGGAAGTCAAGCGTGAACTGTAACTGTAAACCAGGCGAACCTGGTTACAGCTGGTTGAGATTGAAGTTGACCGGCACGCGTGCGTACCCTTCAACTTTTTGTCCATTTCGAATCGTTGGATTGAAGCGCCAACGACGTGCGGCATCCATGGCAGCACGATCGAGTTCGTGATAACCGCTGGACCGGTCGACCTTGATGTCCTTCGGCGTACCATCCACGCCCACCAGGATCATCAGCACCACCGTACCTTCATGCCGTTGACGGATCGCCTGCGGCGGATACTTCGGCTGAAGACGACTGTTGTAGCTGAGATCCGAGCTGGCCGTGATATCCGAAGGCGGCGCCGGTGGAGCTGGCGGTGCCGGCGGCGGTGCCGGGGTCGCATTCGCCGAAACCTCTTCCACCGGCGGTGGCGGGGTCGGCGGCGGCGGAGTCGGCGGCGGCTTGATCTGCTGGATGATCTTCGGCGTCGGCTGCTTCGGCGGCTCCGGCGGCGGCGGCGGCGGTGGCGGCGGCGGCGGCGGCGGCTCGATGAAGTTCACCTGGACGATGCGTTCCTTTTCCTTGTGATTCTGATTCGGCGGCGCCATGGGCGCCACGATCAACAGGAATGCAAACGCATGCAGCCCGATGGCAACTGCCAATGCCCAGGTGCGTTTCCAACTAAACGGCTCGCGCCCGATTTCTTCGTTACTTGAGGCCATCTGTCACTATCTGAAGCTGATCAAACCGAAGGAGAACGTTGCCGCAGGGCTTGGCCCGAAACCGTCTGATGCCTGGACGGACCCGGAGGGAACTTAGCCACTGGGGAGACGCTAGGGAAAGGTTTCAACGGTACAACAGCACATGGCATTTGTATAGCACCGCGGGGCAGACGATATGGACGTCCATCCACCCTGCGGTTTGCCAAGTGCTTCAGCCGGTCAGCCAGCACCGGTCTTTTTCAGCCAATCCTTTGCCTTTGCCGCCGTCTCCGGATCCTGTGCGGCCTTCTTCATCGCAGCGATCGCAGCAGGCTTGTTCTTCAAGCCACGCTCCGACTCGGCCAGCAGCATGTACGCCGTGCCCTTGTGCTTCACGCCCTTGTCGATGGCCTGCTGGATCAGGCCCTTGGCCTGGCTGTACTTGTTCTCGCTCAGCAGCAGGCGTCCGGCGCGCAGTGCGGCCTCGCCATCGGTGGCGATCGGCTGCGCCTTGTTGTAGTAGCCGATCGCCTTGTCGGTGTTGTTCGCGATCTCGGCGGACTGGCCCAGCAGCACGTAGGTTTCCGCATCGGGCTTGACCACGCCCTTGCTCATGCCTTCTTCGAGCACCTGCTGGGCCTTGGTCGCATTCGGCGCCGGATCGGAGCTTTCCTGGCCGGTGACCAGGTACAGCTTCGCCAGGTTCACGTACTGCGTGTCCTTGCTGAGCTTGCCCTCGGCACGCGCCTTTTCCATCATCTGGATCGCTTCCGGGTACTTGTGCGCCTGCATCAGCACCGCGACCGCGTTGTTGAGCGCGTTCGGATCGCCCGGATTGGAGCTGAGCTGGTTCTTGGCCAGCTCGGCGGCCTTCTCGTCCTGGCCGGATTCGGAGTAGCTGGCCATCAGGATCTGGTCCCAGGTCGGCTGCGGCTTGTCGGTCAGCGACTTGGCCTTGTTGATCGAGGCGATCGCCTCCGGGTACTTGCCCAGCCGGTACTCGGCGTTGCCCTCGAGCGCGTACGAATCGGCGGTTTCCTTCTTGCCCTCGGCGCGCCACTTGGCGATCGTGTCCAGCGCGGGCTGGTACTGCTCGTCGGCCATCTGGAACTGCGCCAGCATGTACATCAACTGGAAATAGGTGTCGTTCGGCATCACGCCGAGTGCCAGCGAGCGCTGCAGCGAGCTGATCGCGCCCTTGTAGTCGCCGTCGTTGTAGTGGAGGCTGGCCATGCCCTGCAGCGCCAGCGCCTGCGCGTACTTGCTCTTGCTGC
>DASVLM010000069.1:0-2334 GCA_036384875.1 Noviherbaspirillum sp. | reverse complement strand
TGCCGATCAAGAGTTTGCCGCCTGCCATGCAGATGCCGTCGATCCCGGGATCGCTGGTCGTATGGATTTCCCAGTCCCATGCTTGCGCCGATGGTTTCATTGCGATCGCCGCGCGCACCAGCGGGGCGGCAACCGCCTTGGTACGCGCCAGGATTTGCGGGTCGTCGTCAAGCCGTCACTTTGCCGAGAGGTCGACCAGCATGTCCCAATAGCGGTCGGCAATGCGGGTCTCGACGTCCACTGCACTGAAGGCAAATTCCTGCCATCTGCCGAGTTCCGGAACCTGGGCGGGCACGGAAGGACACAGGCATAGCAGTGCGATAGCAGCCAACCAGGCGCGAAGCATCTCCATTCCCTTTGTTTTTTTCAGCATAGTCGACGGCAGGGCGGAAGGTAAGGCTGGATGCGTGTCCCGCATAAACAAATGAAGGCGGATACAATAAGGAAACGTCCGGCGCTTCGCCGGTTTTTGTTTTCCTTCCGCATTGCCCCGTGAACCAGCCTCTCCCGCAAGACCATCCCCAGCCGCGTTCGCTCGGCGACCTGTTCATTTCCTTCACCCTGCTCGCGCTGCAGGGCTTCGGCGGCGTACTTGCCGTCGTGCAGCGCGAGCTGGTCGAGAAAAAGCGCTGGATGACGCGCGAAGAATTCGTCGAGGAATGGGCCGTGGCGCAACTGATGCCCGGCCCGAACGTGGTCAACATTTCACTCATGATCGGCGGCCGCTACTTCGGCCTGCGTGGCGCGCTCGCTGCGTTGGCTGGCATGCTGACAGTGCCTATGGTGCTGGTCTTGCTGTTGGCGCTGATGTATGCGCACTTCGCTGATCATCCCGGTGTGGCCGGTGCTCTGCGCGGCATGGGCGCAGTTGCCGCCGGCCTGATTGCCGCTACCGGGTTGAAGCTGATGACGGCCTTGCGCAACAACCCGCTCGGGATTCGCTTGTGCGCAGTGTTCGGCGTGTTGTGTTTTGCCGCGATTGCGCTGCTGCGCTGGCCGCTGGTCTATGTGCTCGCGGGCCTCGGCATCGTCGCCTGCACGCTCACCTACCGCAAGCTCAAGCCATGACAGTCCTGCAACTGCACATGGGCTGGTCCGACTGGCTCAATCTCTTCGGTCATTACCTGCTGCTGTCGCTGCTTTCCATCGGTGGCGGCATCACTACCGCGCCGGACATGCATCGTTACCTGGTCGATGACAAGGGCTGGCTGACCGATCCGCAATTCACTGCGTCGATCTCGCTCGCGCAAGCCGCGCCGGGACCGAACATTTTGTTCGTCGCCCTGATGGGATGGAATGTCGGCATCAACGCCGGCGGCACCGCGACGGCCTTGCTCGGTGTGCTGATCACCATGGTCGGTATCCTTCTGCCGAGCACGGTGCTGACCTATGCAGCTTCACAATGGGGGCACCGCAACCGCAACCTGCGTTCGGTGCGCGCCTTCAAGCAGGGCATGGCACCCATCGTGGTTGCGCTCCTGCTGGCGACCGGATGGATACTCGCGGGCGCCGACAAGGATGTGGCCGGCAACTGGCCGCTGTGGCTGATATCCATTGCTGCGGCCATCCTCGTGTGGCGCACGAAAATCCACCTGCTGTGGCTGCTCGGCGCGGGTGCGCTGCTCGGCTGGTTCGGCTTTGTTTGACGCGGTCTCGCTCGTGCCAGATTGAGGCCGCCGGTAACCTGCCTCAGCCTTCCTCGCGCTTCGCCGCAATCAGCGGCTTCACATCGGGCGCCTTGACGCGCTGCCGTCCTTCTTCAACCGCTGGCAGCGGTTCCACTTCCCGCATCGTTGCGAGGCAGCGTTTCGTCAGGTCCTGGTAAGTCAGCGTGCCTTCCAGCTTCCAGGTGATTTCCTGCTCGCTGAGTTCGCGGATCACCTTCGCCGGCACACCGGCCGCGAGGGATGCCGGCGGAATCTTCATGCCGGCGCGCACGAAGGCGCTGGCGGCGACGATGGAACGTTCGCCGACTTCTGCTTCATCCATCACCACTGCATTCATCCCGACCAGTGCATCGCGCCGCACGACGCAGCCGTGCAGCACCGCGCCGTGGCCGATGTGGCCGTTTTCCTCGACCACCGTGTCCGAACCGGGAAAGCCATGCACCACGCAAGTGTCCTGCACATTGGCGCCGCGCTGCAGGACGATGCGGCCGAAGTCGCCGCGCAGGGCCGCGCACGGACCGATGTAGGGGGAACCGCAGAATTCGGAAAAAATCGTACGCTAAGCTAACGGTGTTCTCGTGACAGCTCTTTGACTAGGCTTTCTAAGGCCATTCTGATAGCCCTGACTTCCTGAAAAGCCATGGCTAAAATTTGTGCGGCTAAAAGG
>DASVLM010000068.1:0-1868 GCA_036384875.1 Noviherbaspirillum sp. | reverse complement strand
AAGTCCTGGTAACTGTCAGCGTGAGCATATGGTCGTTCGATCGCCCGATCAGAACGATCGTGCCGCTCCGCGCCGAGCACCATGGCTTTGCCTGGACGGCAACGTCGAAAATTGTCCCACCATGTCCGCATGCGCCATTCGCGCCCTGTGCGGAGCTTACCGGTTCGCATAAGGAAAACCCGTCAAAAAAATCTAATGCCCCGTTCTGATTCAATCAGGACCGGGCTGCAGACAAGCGGCAGGATCGACCGGGGAGCTACTCAGCGCGCCGCGAACTGGGCCAGCACACTCCTGCAGGCCGGTGACAGCGATGCGGCGTTGCCGGCGAGACATTGCGCAATGCGGCCGCCACCGGGCTGCACGCCGCCGCACAGCGAGCGGACGTCGGGACCACAGGCCGAACGCAGCACCATCAGTTCTTCGCGCGGCCGCATCGGCCGCAACACCATCGCAGGCGCGGCCGCCGGCGCAGCTGTCGCAGGAGCTGTCGCTGCGGTTGCCGCAGCGCCACCGCTGCTGATTGTGGCGATCGCCTTTCCGCAAGCACCCGACACCTTCGCCTGATTCCTGGCAAGACATTGCAGTGCCGCCGCGCCGCCGGTCGGAACGCTGGCGCAGACATTCGGATAATCGCTGCGACAGGCGCTGCGGATCGCGGCGATCTGCGCCTGGGTCGGTTTCCTGGCCGTGCTGCTTGCGGCGGACTTCGCAGCCGCCGTGCCGGCGGGTTTCGATGCCGTCGTAGCGGCAGGCTTGGCCGGTGCGGCCGGCGGCGCGGACTCCGTGCTGACTGCGGCCGGCGCCGCTTCCGGCTTAGGCGTATCTTCGGCCTTCGAAGCGGCGGGCGCCTCTACCGCGCGCACCGCATCGGCACAGCCCGCGGACAGGCTCGACATGTTCTTCTCGAGACATTGCAGCGACGCCGCGCCGCCGGGCGCTATGCTCGAACAATGCGCCATGTAATCGCTGCGGCACTGCGACTTGATCGCCGCGCGCTGTGCATCGGTTGGAGCTTGCGCCACGGCAGCTGTCGCAAACAGGACAGTCGTTGCAAACAAGGCCGCAGTCGCAAAGGCTACAGTCGCAAACAAGACAGTTGAAAGCCCCGCCCCGTAGGCGGTACGCTTCGACATCCCAATCATCTGACGAAATCCTTTTGTTGCCGACGAAAGCCGCTACAACCGAAGTCATCCTGAAAAAAATTAGGTAGAGTAAGCAGACCGTATCATTTTCCGTTTCGTGTTTCACGGCAAGTGGATTGTTGCTATGAATCATTTGCGAAAGTTTTTTCCAAACGCGCGCCTCGTCCTGAGGCGATCCTGGGCCGATGCATGGAAATGAAGCTTGCGCGCCGATCGATCTCAGGCGGATTGAAACGTGGCGCGGGCCCTGCCAGCTTGCCCGGCGGTATGTTGCGCATCGGTCTGCTGCTGCTCGCTTTCGTCGGCCTAAGTGGCTGCGAACAAAATACTTTCGTGGCGCCGCCACCCCCAAAGGTTGCGGTCGCGCAACCGGTACAGCGCGCCATCACACGCTTCCTCGATACCACGGGCAATACCGCCCCGATCAAAAGTGTCGATCTCGTCGCGCGCGTGCAGGGCTTCCTGCAATCGATCGATTACCAGGACGGCGCCTTCGTCAAGCAAGGCACCACGCTGTTCACCATCGAGCCCGAAACCTACAAGCTGAAGCTCGACCAGGCGCAGGCGGCCGAGGTCGGTGCGCAGGCAACACTCAAGCAGGCGGAAGCCGATTTCAAGCGCCAGTCGGATCTGGTGCAGCGCCAGGCGGTGTCGCAGTCCACGCTCGATCAATCGACGTCGACGCGTGACAACGCGCAGGCGAATCTCCAGCAGGCCCAGGTCAAC
>DASVLM010000067.1:0-3490 GCA_036384875.1 Noviherbaspirillum sp. | reverse complement strand
GTCGATACCATCCGGCACCTTCGATCTGATGCAATTGGGCGTCAAGGTGACAAGTGACGTTGATGGTGCCGTGCTTGGCGGGCGCGACATGGATGCCTTATCAACCGGCGAATGTGAAGCCGCCGGTACCTGTACTGCGGCAAAGATCGGCAGCGGTACAACCATTCACCGCTTCGGCCGGCTCCGTCTGGACAACGCGGTTGGATCGGAATTGCTTGATCTGCCGATCCCGGCGCGTACGGAATATTGGAATGGTTCTGTGTTTATCACAAACACCGACGACAAGTGCACAACCATTCCTTCATCAAGTGTCAGCTTGCAGAACTATCAGCCCATCATCACGAGCAGCAATATGTCTGCACAAAGCAACCTCTCAATAACGGGGAAGTTCGACAGCGGAAAAATGAATACTTCCAACTTGAATATTTTTAAATTAAAGAAACCCAACCCTACTCCCACAGGAAAAGGCTCGGTGGACGTATGCATTCGCCTTGGAACATCCGCCATATGCAACGCCAGCAGCTCGGCGAACATGCCTTGGCTGCAAGGTAAATGGAATCCCGGAAGCTCCACTTATTCCGATGATCCGGTGAGCCGCGCGACGTTCGGAATCTACAAGGGCGGGCCGATTATTTACTTGCGAGAATTGCATTGAGGAAATGTTTTGGGCGCTTCAAATTCACTGTCGTTGCTTATTGGGAAATTTGATTGACAACAACAAGTTATTCACCTAAGTTCGGGTAATTTCTACCTAATTCATGGGAATGCGATTTTCGTTCGGAAAAAGCCGGAAGACATCGGGATGGCTGGCCATTCATCTCCAGCGCGATGGCATTTGCGTCTCCCATGTGCAACGCACTGGCGATGGCAAGCCCGCTGTCCATCTCGCGCTATTCACCGCGCTGGAAAAACCGGCCGACCAGCAGGCATTGGACAAGCTGTCCAAGGAATTGCGTCTCGATCGCTATCAATGCACGACGCTTCTTGGCGCCGGGGATTACCAGCTCCTTTCAGTGGACGCGCCGAATGTTCAGCCGGATGAGTTGAAGACCGCAGTGCGGTGGCGCGTGAAGGACATGATCGACTATTCGATCGATGATGCAACGATCGACGTGCTGGATATTCCCGTAGACAAGAATGCCGCGTCTCGCAATCACTCGATGTATGCGGTTGCTGCGCGCACCGGTACGGTAGCCGATCGCCAGACGCTTCTGACGGAAGCAAAGATACCGTTGTCGGTCATCGATATTCCGGAAATGGCGCAGCGGAATATTTCTGCGTTGCTGGAGACCGAGGGACGCGGCGTCGCCATGCTGTCGTTCGACAACGACGGCGGCTTGCTGACGGTGACGTTCAACGGAGAGCTCTACCTGTCGCGCCGCATTGATGTGCCAATGTCTCAACTGGTCCAAACGAACATCGACCAGCGAACTTCCTGTTATGACCGGATCACGCTGGAATTGCAGCGCTCGCTCGATCACTTCGATCGTCAATATCACTTCATCGCCATTTCCAGATTGTTCATCGCGCCCTTGGGCGAAGGACGCACGGGTTTGCAGGAATACCTGGCGTCGAACATGTACATGCCGGTGGAGGCGTTGGACCTCGAAACTGCGCTGGATATTTCGCGCGTTCCTGACCTGAAGGCGGAAGAGGCGCAGCAGCGTTATTTCATGTCGCTTGGCGCTGCATTGCGGGAAGAGGCGAAGACATCGTGAGCCAGCAGATCAATCTGTTCAACCCGGCGTTGCGAAAGCAGAAGCAGTATTTTTCTGCCGACGCAATGGCAAAGGGCTTGGGCCTGGTGCTGGCCGGCATGCTGGCGATCAGTGCGTTCGCAGTATTCCAGGTCAAGAAAACGAACAAGGCCGTGGAGGACAGCGCTAATCGGCTGGCCCTCGTGCAGGCGCAACTCGACAAGATGGGCGGAGTGGGGGCAAAGCAGAAAAGCAAAGCGCTCGAAGAGCAGATTCAGCAGGCTGATGCCGAGGTAACGGCATTGCAGCAGGCATATGACACGTTGCAAAAGGGAGACTTCGGCAACACGAAAGGTTATTCCGAGTACATGCGAGCCTTCTCGCGCCAGATTCTGGATGGGATCTGGCTCACCGGTTTTTCGATCCATGGCGCCGGCAATGAAATAGCAATTCAAGGACGAGCGGTGCAGGCCAGTCTTGTGCCTGCCTATATCGGCCGCCTCAAGCATGAGTCCATCATGCGCGGGAAGTCGTTTGAAATGCTGGAGATGCACACGCCTGAAGTCGAGCAGCCGGCCAAGGATGGCCAGCCAGCCAAGTCCTCACCGGCGGGATACATAGAATTCAGCCTGCAATCGGAAGGCATGCCTGCGGCGCAAACAGGGGCCAAGGAAAAATGAAACAGCATTGGCAAAAGCTTGCCGCAAAAATCGATGCTCGTGCGCCGCGCGAGCGAACCATTATCTTTGCCACGGCAGCGGTAGCCGTGATCATGCTCGTCAATGCCGTTCTGCTTGGTCCGCAATCCGAGAAGCAGCGTCAGCTTTCCATGCGCAGGAAACAGGACGAAGCAAAGATTGCCGAGATACAGATGCAAATCCAGAAAAGGGCGCAGTCCCAGGCATTCGATCCGGATGAAGAAAACAGGAAGCGCTTGCAGACGTTAAAACAACAGGCGGCGCAAATTCACGCAACACTGCGCGATATGCAAAAAGGCCTTGTTTCCCCTGATAAAATGGCGGAGTTGCTCGAGGCAATGCTGAAACGGAACGGGAAACTGCGCCTTTTGTCTCTCAAGACGCTGCCCACTTCCGGCCTGACCGAGCAGCCTGGCCCTGATGCAGGGGCAAAGGGCGTGTTGGCAAAAGCCCTCTCCAAGGACAAGCCCGAAGCGCCGCATCCGGAAGGCGATGCGGTCTACAAGCATGGTGTCGAAATCACTCTGCAAGGAAGTTACGGCGAACTGCTGTCATGCTTGACCGAACTGGAAGCCATGCCGTGGCAACTGTTCTGGAGCGATGCAAAACTTAGCGTGGACGAGTATCCGAAGACCACCTTAACCTTGACGCTGTACACGCTGAGCCTGGACAAGAAATGGCTGAATATTTGAGTCAATCCACCGAGCGGACGACTATTGCGGCTCGCAACGTGGTTGCACTGGCGGTCATTGCGTTGGTGGCTGCAAGTGCAGTGGCGCAGGCTTTGCCTGACCCGACTCGCCCGCCGGCCTCATTGGCGCCCGCGGCGGAGCCGGGCGCAGATGCGCCGTCTTCGATGGCACCTACCTTGCAATCGGTGATCGTTGCGCCGAACCGGAAAATCGCCGTCATCAACGGCCAGGCTGTGAAACTTGGGGAGAAGTATGGCGACGCGCGAGTCGTCAAAATCGCAGAAACCGAAGTGGTGTTGAAAAACGGCAGCGAATTGCAAACGTTGAAGTTGTTTCCATCGATTGAAAAGAAAGTCGCCGGCCATGCTGCCGGTAAACATGAGAGCGGTCGGTGATGAAGGCA
>DASVLM010000066.1:0-6610 GCA_036384875.1 Noviherbaspirillum sp. | reverse complement strand
AACGTCCAGGTGTATGGCCGCCTGAACGTCGACATGGAATCGATCAAATACAGCAATCCGACGGGCGGTGTTTCCGGAGACATGAACCGGATGTCCAGCAATTCGTCCCGCCTTGGCTTCCGCGGCACCGAAGGCCTCGGCAGCGGTCTTGCGGCCATTTTCCAGATCGAATCCTCGGTGAATCCGGATGCCGGCACCGGCGGGCTTGCTGGCCGCGATACCTTCGTCGGCCTGCAGGGCGGCTGGGGCAAGGTCCGGCTGGGGATCATGGATGATGTCTTCAAGGGCATGGGCGAGTACACCGACCGCTTCAAGGGCACCGGCATCGAAGACGACGGCACCATTTCCGGCATGGGCGGCGGCGGTGTAGGCTTCACGCGGCGCCAGGTCAATTCGCTGCGTTACGACACGCCGAACGTTGCCGGCTTCGAGGGCCAGGTCCAGTACGGCATCGAGGAAGAGGCGGCGGTCAATGCCAAGACTTCGCTGACAATGGCCGGGCATTACGGCACCGGTCCGTTCAAGGTGGGCGTGGCATACGGTTCGCACCACAACTTCACCGTCGGCCGCTCTGACAAGGCTTATCGCGTCGGCGCGAAGTATGACTTCGGCGCTTTCGATATCGCCGGCGGCGTCACCCGCCTCGACTACGATCTTGGCGGCAGCGATATCGTGCACAACTATTACACGGTCTCGACCGGCATCAAGCTGGGCGGCGGTGTCCTCAGCCTGAAGTACGGCATGACTCCGGATAACACCGGTTCGGCCGCCAACGGCGCGGTAACCGCGGCCGGCAGCGATGGCGCGCGCCTGTTCAAGGGCGCGGATTCGGGTGCGAAGCTGTACACCGTCGGCTACGAGTACAACCTGTCCAAGCGTACCCAGCTGTACACGTACTACACCCGCATTTCGAACGGCGCAAACGCAAACTATCGTTTCGGCACGAATGGGATCAATATTGCACAAGCAGGCCCTGGTGCAAGCCCGTCCGGTTTCGCGCTCGGCATGATCCACGACTTCTGATCACCGTACCAGGCTGGAGCCCATGCGGGTTCCGGCCGCTGAATCCGACAGTAAAAAACATATTGGAGTAGACATGAAGAAGCCAGTTATTCGTACGGTCGCCCAGGCACTGCTGCTTGCGGGATTCGCCGCGCCCGTCTATGCGGACAGCGGTTCGCTCAACGTGATCTGCGGCGTGCAGGCCGATTGGTGCAACCTCGTGCAGTCGACGTTCTCGAAGGCCACCGGCATCAAGGTCAACATGGTGCAAAAGAGCGCCGGCGAGACGCTCGCGCAGCTGGCCGCCGAAGCGGCCAATCCGAAGACCGACGTCTGGTTCGGCGGCACCGGCGATCCGCACCTGCAGGCAGCCGAGAAGGGCCTGACGCTGGCCTACCAGTCGCCGAACATCAATTTGCTGCGCGATTGGGCAGTGGAGCAAGCCAAGGAGGCCAATTACAAGACGGTCGGCATTTACTCCGGCCCGTTGGGATTCGCCTACAACACCGAATTGCTCGCGAAGAAGAAGCTGGTGGCGCCGATCTGCTGGCAAGACCTGGTGCAGCCGCAGTTCAAGGGTGAAATCCAGATGGCCAACCCGAATTCCTCCGGCACCGCCTACATGGTCATCGCCACCCTGGTGCAGCTGACCGGCGAAGAGAAGGCGTTCGATTATCTCAAGCAGCTGCACAAGAACATCAGCCAGTATCCGCGCTCCGGCGTCGCGCCGCTGAAGAATGTATCGCATGGCGAGTCCACGGTGTCGATCAGTTTCGTGCATGACGTTCCCGGCGAGGTGATGCAGGGCTACCCGGTCAAGGGTTCCACACCCTGCGAAGGGACGGGCTACGAAATCGGTTCGATGTCCATCGTCAAGGGTGCGCGCAACCTCGTCAACGCCAAGAAATTCTACGACTGGGCATTGACTGCTCCGGCACAGGAACTGGCAGCCGCTGCAAAACAGTACCAGCTTCCCTCCAACAAGGACGCGAAGGTCGATCCGCACGTGCCTGACGTGAAGAAGATCAAGCTCATCAAGTACGACTTTGCCAAGTACGGCAGCACGGCCGAACGCAAGCGCTTGCTCGATCGCTGGGAAAAAGAAGTCAACAGCCTGCCGAATTCCTGACCTTGCTGCAGCGGCGCCGGGGAAGATATTCCCGGCCGATGCTTCAGCTGAATCAGCTGAAGCTTCGGCGCGGGCGCGTGCCGCTCCGCCACATGAAGACCGGATCACCAACCGGCAAGTAAAGTACCGTGCGTTCGCCCGTCCGGCGATGCACGAGGTGCCCGAGGAAGACAAACATGCATATCGAATCGCTTAAAACCGACCCGGCACGTGCCTGGATCGTGCTTGCAATAGTCGCATCGATCCTGTTGCCGTGGTACGCGGTATCCGACGACTTCAGCTGGACGAGCGGATATCTCGATGTATTCCGCAACACCGACAACGCGAATGCCTGGGTGCAGGCTGTGATGCACCAGCGCCCATGGCTATGGATGCCGTTGCTCGCGCTGGCAGCTTGCGCCTTAGCCTTGAAACGTGACCGTCCCAGCCAGGGCACCTGGTTCATCGCGGCCTCCGTCTGCGGCCTCGCAGGGTTGCTCGGTTTCGGATTCGCCGTCGGTCCGCAAGGCTGGATCTGGCCGGCGATGCAGTCCGGACCGCTCGCGCTGCCTGCGGGCCAGTTCGGCATCGGCTGGGGCGGACTGATCGTGCTGGTGTCGCTGCTGATGCTGCTCTCCATCGGCGTGGCGCGCAAAGGCGGGTTTCGCGGCGATGTCTTCGTGTCGGGCGCGGTGATCGGTTGTTCGGCCCTGCTGCTGCTGTTCGTCGCGTTTCCGGTGCTGAAAGCCGTGGCGGGTGCATTCTTCGACGACGCCGACCACTTCAGCCTGAGCGCAGCCATGGTCCGCGTCTTCCATGGCCGCGTCTGGGGGCTGCAATGCTTTCGCGGCGGCATGTCGTGCGGCGCCGCCTGGAACACGGTGATCCTCGGCATGGCGACGGCGGCCGGCACGACGCTGCTCGGCACCCTGCTGGCGTTCCTGACGGAGCGCTCCTTCCGGCGCGCCAAGCCGCTGGTCGGCCTGCTGGCGACGCTGCCCATCATCACGCCGCCGTTCGTTGTCGGTCTTGGCCTGATCCTGCTGTTCGGCCGTGCCGGCCTCGTCAACCAGGTGCTGGAATCCGCGTTCGGCATTGAGCCCTCCCGCTGGTTCTACGGCTCGCAAGGCGTGTGGCTGGCGCAGATGTTTGCCTTCACGCCGACGGCCTTCCTCATGATGCGCGGTTCGGTGCAGGTGATCGCGCCGACGCTCGAAGAAGCGGCGCAGACCCTGCGCGCATCGCCGATGAGAACGCTGCTGACGATCACGCTGCCGCTCTTGAAACCGGCACTGACCAATACCTTCCTGGTCGGCTTCATCGAATCGATGGCCGACTTCGGCAACCCCATCGTGGTCGGCGGCCAGTTCTCGGTGCTGTCGACCGAGATCTTCTTTGCGATCGTCGGCGCCCAGCTAGACCAGGGCCGCGCTGCGGCGCTGGCGCTGGTGCTGAGTGCGTTCGCGCTGGCCGTGTTCGGCCTGCAGCGCTGGATTCTCGGCAAGGCCAACTACACCAGTGTTTCCGGCAAGGGCGACAGCGGCATCCCGGCCGCGCTGCCGCCGCTGGTGCGGCGCGCAGCGAAGTGCATCGTGCTGCCGTGGCTCGGCTTCACCATCGTGATCTATGTACTCGCCTTCGTCGGCGGCTTCGTGAAGACCTGGGGACGCGACTACACGCTGACGCTGCAGCATTTCCGTACCGCGTTCGACCTGCAGTGGGGCCAATACGGCATCGTGTGGGCCGGCACCGCGTGGAATTCGTTGTGGACCACGATGAAGCTGGCCGGCGGCACCGCGCCGCTCACCGCCTTCGTCGGCATGCTGATCGCCTTCCTTGTCGCACGTACCAAATTCAAGGGGCAGACTACCTTCGAATTTTCCGCGCTGCTGGCGTTCGCCATTCCCGGCACGGTGCTGGGGGTGTCCTACATCCTGGCATTCAACGTGCCGCCGTTCGAACTGACGGGCACCGGTCTCATCATCGTGTTGTGTTTTATGTTCCGCAACCTGCCGGTAAGCATTCGCGCCAGCTCGGCGGCCTTCAAGCAGCTCGACAAAAGCCTGGATGAGGCGTCCATCATGCTGGGTGCTTCCACGCTCACGACCCTGCGCCGCGTCATCCTGCCGCTGCTGCGTCCGGCACTGCTGGCGTCGCTGATTTACTCCTTCGTGCGGGCGATGACGACGGTTTCCGCCGTGATCTTCCTGGTGACCGCCGAGAACGAACTGGCCACCACTTACATCATCGGCCGCGTCGGCAATGGCGACTATGGCGTTGCGCTGGCGTACTGCACCGTCCTGATCGTGTTGATGCTGGCAGCGATCAGCCTGATCAAGCTGGTGGTCGGCGAGCGCAAGCTGGGGCGTCGCAGCGAGACTGCCGGAATCAAATTCCCGTGGCAGCGCTCGACCAAGGGCGCCCGCACGGCAAGCCTGCAAAACTAAGGACACTGGGGAGACATCATGTCGCAAGGAATCGAATTCAGGAACATCACCAAGGCCTATGCCAAGGGCGGGCCGCTGGCAGTCAAGGGAATCAACTTTCATGTGCCCAAGGGCACGCTGACCACGCTGCTCGGGCCGTCCGGCTGCGGCAAGACCACCACGCTGCGCATGATCGCGGGCCTGGAGCAGCCGACCGGCGGGCAGATCTTCATCGATGGCGTCGATGTGACGGCGCGCTCGCCGGCCGAGCGCAACGTCAGCCTGGTGTTCCAGAGCTACGCCTTGTTCCCGCACATGAACGTGATCGACAACGTCGCCTACGGTCTCAGCGTCAGTGGCGTCAATAGCCGCGATGCCGCAGCACGCGCCGAAGTGGCGCTCGCTACGGTCGGCTTGTCCGGATATGGCAGCCGCTGGCCGTCCGAGCTGTCCGGCGGCCAGCAACAGCGCGTCGCAGTTGCGCGCGCCCTGGTGCTGGAACCGGCCGTGCTGCTGTTCGACGAACCGCTGTCCAATCTCGACGCACGCCTGCGGCGCCAGATGCGCGACGAGATCCGCTCGCTGCAGCAGCGCCTGAATTTGACCGTCGCTTACGTGACGCACGACCAGAGCGAAGCGCTCGCGGTATCGGACCAGATCATCATCATGCATGACGGGAAAATTGCCCAAGCGGGAACGCCGTCGGAATTGTACGAGCGGCCCAACAGCGAGTTCGTCGCCGGTTTCATGGGCGAAGCCATGCTGCTGCCCGCGCTGGCCGGCAGCGACGGCCGGATCAGCCTGGGACCGCTGCATATCACGCCGAAGGTGCACCATGCAGTGGGAAAGGTGAAGGTCGCGGTACGCCCCGAGGCATGGCGCGTGGGCCACGAGGACGAGTTCCCGCTGCCGGCCTTCGTGCTCAAGTCCGCCTATCTCGGCGGATTCTACGAATATACCTTCGAGACGGAAATCGGCGAGTTGTTCGTGGTCTGCCCGGAAGTGGACCGCCCGCGCATGGTGGGCGACAAGACCAGCCTCGCTCTGCGCGAAACCGGTGTGTCCGTCATCGCCGCCTGAACTGGAGGATCACCATGGAGAATACCGCGGGCCATTGCAGCTGAAGCAGGTTTTCAATTATCGAATGGAATCCCGGATGAGCAGAACGGCCTTTATTTTCGACATGGATGGAACCATCGTCGACAACATGAAATTCCACGAACTGTCATGGAAGGAATTCTTTGCGCGGCGCGGTATGGAAATCGACAATGAAAGCTTTTTTCGCGCCACTGCCGGCAGACTCGGCAGCGAAATCATGCGCGACTATTTCGGTGCATCCTTGAGCGATGACGATTGCGCCGCATTCAGCCGCGAGAAGGAAGAAATCTATCGCGAGCTGTATGAACCGCATCGCAAGCTGGCCGAAGGGCTCGAAGCATTTCTCGGCGAGGCATTGCAGGCTGGAATCTCGCTCGCGGTGGCGACTGCTGCACCGCGGGAAAACGTCGAGTTCATCCTCGACGGTCTCGATATCCGGCGCCGCTTCAAGACGGTGGTCGGCGCACGCGATGTCCGTCGCGGCAAGCCGCACCCTGACGTATTCCTGCAGGCGGCCCAAGGCTGCGGTGCCGAGCCGCGGCAATGCGTGGTGTTCGAGGATGCGCCGCTGGGAGTGGAGGCGGCGGCACGCGCAGGAATGCCTGCGGTGGTATTGACGACGACTGACGGGCGCGACGGTTTCGGCAGCTTCAACAATGTCATTGCCCTTGGCCGGGATTTCAGCTGTTTCAACTTGCGCGAGTTGATTGCACACTGAATCCGCCGCAAGGCGGTTCCCGGAGGGTAAGAAGATGTTCGATGCCAGATGGGTATTCATTGTGATGGCCACGATGGCCGGTGCATTGATGGCGCCCGGTGCAAACGCCGCAAGCGCGGCGCGATCGCGGTTGAACATGCTGTGCAGCGCGGCGCAGGAGTGGTGCGCGCTGCTCGCATTGAAGTACGAGCAGCGCTTCCACGTCCCGGTACAGGTGACGCAGATGAGTACCAACGCTGCGCTCGACGAGATACGCAC
>DASVLM010000065.1:0-3816 GCA_036384875.1 Noviherbaspirillum sp. | reverse complement strand
AGGGTGCCGACCGGGGTCGGCGGCTGAACGCCAAGGTAACCGAGGATCACGAAGGCGATGCCGAATACGATATACACGTACATGTGCCAGCCCGGACGATAACGGATGGACTTGACCGGGGAATGATCCAGCCACGGCAGCCCGCCGAGGATCATGACCGACACGCCCATCAATACCACGCCCCAGCACTTCGCATCGAAGATGAACATGCCGACCAGTGCGGCAGCACCGATGATTGCGATACCGGTCTTGATCGAGCCCGACAGGCGGGACTTGGTCAACAGCAGCGCCACATAGGCAACCAGGCCCGCTTCCAGTGCGTACATGAATTGCGACGTGGTCGCACGCAGGATGGAGTAGAACGGCGTGAAGTACCAGACCGGTGCAATGTGCGGCGGAGTCTTCAGCGGATCAGCCGGGATGAAGTTGTTGAACTCGAGGAAGTAACCGCCCATTTCCGGCGCGAAGAAGATCACCGCGCTGAACACGATCAGGAAGACCGCGACGACGAAGGCGTCATGCACCGAGTAGTACGGGTGGAACGGAATGCCGTCGAGCGGAATGCCGTTGGCGTCGGTCTTTTCCTTGATCTCGATGCCGTCCGGGTTGTTGGAACCCACTTCGTGCAGCGCAATGATGTGCGCAACGACGAGGCCCAGCAGCACCAGCGGAATCGCGATGACGTGGAAGGAGAAGAAGCGGTTCAGGGTGGCATCGGAAACAACGTAGTCACCGCGAATCCACAGCGAGAGGTCCGGACCGATGAAGGGAATCGCACCGAACAGGTTCACGATCACCTGCGCGCCCCAATAGGACATCTGGCCCCAGGGAAGCAGGTAGCCGAAGAACGCCTCGGCCATCAGGCACAGGAAAATGGCAACCCCGAACAGCCATACCAGTTCACGAGGCTTGCGGTAGGAACCGTACAGCAGGCCGCGCACCATGTGCAGATAGACCACGATGAAGAAGGAGGATGCGCCGGTGGAGTGCATGTAGCGGACCAGCCAGCCCCACGGCACGTCGCGCATGATGTACTCGACGGAAGCGAATGCGAGGTTGGCATCCGGCTTGTAGTGCATCACGAGGAAGATGCCGGTAACGATCTGGATCACCAGCACCAGCAGCGCCAGCGAACCGAAGGCATACCAGAAATTGAAGTTCTTCGGCGCGTAGTATTCGGACAGGTGCGCCTTCCAGGTCGCCGTCAGCGGGAAACGGGCATCGACCCAGTTCAGTGCCTTCGCGGAAACAGGAGCGTCGGCAGGAAGCTTTTTCTCTTGGAATGCCATGACTTATGCCTCGCCTTTCTCGTCTTTGCCGATCACGATCTTGTTGTCGCTCAGGTACATGTGACGCGGCACCGGCAGATTGTCCGGCGCAGGCTTGTTCTTGAACACGCGGCCAGCGAGGTCGAAGGTGGAACCGTGGCACGGGCAGAGGAACCCGCCCGCCCAGTCGTCCGGCAGGGAAGGTTGAGCGCCGGTCTGGAATTTTGCGGAGGGGGAGCAGCCGAGGTGGGTGCAAATGCCGATCGCAACCAGAATTTCCGGCTTGATGGAACGATATTCGTTGCGCGCATACTCGGGCGTGAATTCGTCCCTGTTGCGCTCGGAGTTGGGGTCGGCGACCTGGGAGTCGGTCTTCTTGAGCGAAGCGACCATTTCGGGCGTGCGTTTCAGGATCCACACCGGCTTGCCGCGCCATTCAACGGTCTTCATTTCCCCCGGCGCGAGATCGCCGATGTCCACTTCGACCGGCGCACCGGCGGCTTTCGCCCGCTCGGACGGCTGGAAGGTGGACACAAAGGCCCCTGCTGTAGCCAGGCCGGCCACGCCGCCCACTGCACATGTTGCAGCGAGCAAGCCGCGTCGACCGGAATCGACCTGCTTTTCGTTACTCATACCAACCCCAATAGTGAAATTGCGAAATCTGTCGGAACTTGCAGCAACCTTAGATTATAGCCGACCACATATGTGATTTGAAGCTAATACATATTGCATCGCGCAAATATTGGGGAACTTTTTGACCTCGGATAGCGCTTTCAGATTAACCTTGCAGCAAGGTTTTCCAATTGCTGGAAATCTACACGACAGGATAGCCGTGGAATGCAGATTTGGTTATATTACAAACAACAATCTGGGAGCAAAACATGGGCATGATGCAGGAATTCAAAACGTTCGCGATCAAGGGCAATGTTGTCGACCTCGCGGTCGGCGTGATCATTGGCGGCGCTTTTGGGAAAATCGTCGATTCGCTGGTGCAGGATGTCATCATGCCGGTCGTCGGAAAACTGGTCGGCGGACTTGACTTCAGCAATTATTACATTCCGCTCAATCACCAGGGGACGCAACTCGCACTGGCAGAAGCGAAGAAAGCTGGCGCCGTCCTTGCTTACGGCAACTTCCTGACCATTCTCCTCAACTTCCTGCTGCTGGCGTTCGTGATCTTCCAGATGGTGCGCATCATCAACAAGCTGCGACACGAGCAACCACCTGCTCCAGCCGCAGAACCCGCGACTCCGGAAGACATCGTGCTTCTGCGGGAAATTCGCGATTCGCTGAAACGGCAACAGTGACACGGAACCCGCAGTGCGCAGGCCGTTATCAGCTTCAATCGCGAGCTTCAGCGCCGCGGACGCGGCTTGCCGAGTTGCAGCAAGCCGCGGCGATGCGCTTCGAATACGGCTTCGCCGCGTGAATGCACCGAGAGCTTGCCGTAGATGTTTTTGATGTGGGTCTGCACGGTCCCTACCGAGACCGACAGCACCTTCGCCACTTCTCCATAGCTGTCGCCTTGCGCGATCAGATCCAGGATCGCTGCCTCCCGCTTGGTTAGCGACGTCGCGGCGCTGTTTTGCGAATGCGTGGATGATGCGCTCTTCTTGCCGTCACGCACCTTGGCCAGCACCATGCGTGCAATTACCGGGCTCATTGGAGCGCCACCGTCGCGCAGGTCGAGGATGGCACGCGCAATATCCATGCGGCCTGCATCCTTGAGCACGTAACCCGCCGCGCCGGCCTCGATGCAGGCAAGGACATTTTCCTCATCGCTCGACATCGTCACCACCATGATGTCGGTTGCAGGATGGCGCTTTGCACATGCATGGATGATTTCCAGACCAGAACCGTCGGGCAATCCGAGATCGGTCAGCAGCACATCGGTGGTGTTGGATTCAAGCCAGTCCAGCGCCGGTTTCACGCTGTCGAATTCCGCCAGCAGCTTGAGCGCCGGCACCGCCTCGACAGCAAGGCACAGCGCCTTCCGCGTCACCGCGTCGTCTTCGACGATCAGCACGCCGACCGCTTCGCGCGATGTATCAAGCATCTTGTTCCCTCACCTGCATTTTTTCGTTGTTGCCCACATGATATAGGGAACCAGCGAGTTTTCGGAAGATTCCAGCTATACCGGATTGGCAATATCGACGAAGTAGTGTGTCAAACCGAAGACCGAGGCGAGGTGCTGCCCCAACGCCTGGATACCATATCGTTCGGTAGCGTGATGACCGCAAGCGAGAAAGGCAACACCTGTCTCACGCGCGAGGTGTACGGTAGGCTCGGAAATTTCACCACTCAGGTACACGCTCGTACCGGCCGTGATGGCTGCCCCGAGCATGTTTTGCGCCGCGCCGGTACACCATCCAATTGTGCTTACCTTTTGCGAGGGATCGCCGACGACTTGCGGTGCACGCCCCAGCCGATTTTCCACGTGCAAAGCAAGATCGGCTACAGTGGAAATGGATGCATCTGCAGTACCCAGCCAACCGAGGTTATCGTCGCCGAAGCGTCCTTGCGGCGTGAGGCCGAGGACTTGCGCGAG
>DASVLM010000064.1:0-5592 GCA_036384875.1 Noviherbaspirillum sp. | reverse complement strand
CTGGACTGCACCGCATTGCCGGATGAATCGTAGGCAGGCCGGTTGTCGAAGTGCATGCCCGGCGCCATCGAAGCGCATGCTGCAAGCCACGGCACGACTGCCGCCACGCCGCATCGCTTGAGAAGACCCTTTGAATCGAATTGCATAGATTACCCCACGTGAAAATACAAAGCTGCAATGCATGCCATGCGGATGTTGTTGATGGCGCTTGCTCTATCAAGGAAGACGGATTTGCGATGCGTGGACTCAAATGCCGACGTGCGCGGCACAACGCATGAATCGCCGAGTGCTTAACTTAGTTGCAACTTTACGTTCACCCCCATGACCTGTTTTGACACGTATCAACCTGACCAAATATAGGAATTTCTGACTTCGCAGAGCGTTGTAATGCAGTCGCATCGGCCGCAAAAATCGCTCGCATCAGGCGGTCGCACCAAGCGCTCGAATTACACAGCCGTCACACGCTGGTTCGCTGCGTTACGGACTTCAGGATAGGAGGGAAGACGTGGGGAAAGCTTGCGCAAAAGCACGTGTGAATACTGCGGACTTTAATCTGGATTAAAGTCCGCAGGTGAAACGATACCGGGTGGAAATCAGTTGCCGCGCAGACTCTGCAAAGGCGGCTGCTTCAGCACATTGCGCAAGCCGACGGCGCCGCCGATGAAAGCGCAAATGCTGCCCGCGACAAGGCCCGCCAGCCAGGTGAGCGGACTGAAATTCCACGGGAAGTCAAAGACGAAGGTGGCCAGCGTCCAGCCGACGGCGACCGCGCCGCTCGCGGCGAGCACGCCGGCAAGCCCGCCGACGAGTGCGAACTCGATGCGCTGCGATTGCGAGAGCTGCCGCTTCGTCGCACCGAGTGCGCGCAAGAGGCTCGACTCGCGCACGCGCTCGTCCTGCGAGCCGACCAGCGCCGCGTACAGCACCAGCACGCCCGAGGCGAGCGTGAAGAGAAACAGGAACTCGACCGCAGCCACCACCTGGTCCAGCACGTCCTGCAACTGCTTGATGATGCTGCCGACGTCGACCACCGTCAGGTTCGGGTAGTTACGCGTGAGTGCATTCGCGAAGGAGGATTTGTCTTTCGGCAGATGGAAGGCAGTGATCCAGGTCTGCGGTGTATCTTTCATCGCAGCCGGGTTGATGATGACGAAGAAGTTCACGCGCATCGATCCCCATTCCAGCTTGCGCAGGCTAGTGATCGGCGCTTCGACCTGCTGGCCGGCGATGTCGAAGCGCAGGCGGTCGCCGAGATGCAGGTTGAGGGTTTTCGCCAGCCCCTCCTCCACCGATGCTTCCGGCTTTGTATCGTCATACCAGCGCCCGGCAACGATCTGGTTCTGCGGCGGCATGTCGCGCATCGTCGAGAGGTTGAATTCGCGGTCCACCAGCCTGCGCGCGCGATCGTCGGCATAGCTGTCGAGCGTGACAGGCTTGCCGTTCACCGCTACCAGGCGGCCGCGTATCATCGGATACAGCAAGGGCTGGGCAATGCCGGCATCGCGCAGCTTCGTTTCGATCTCCGGCTTCTGGTCGGGCTGGATGTTGATCACGAAATGATTCGGCGCATCCGGCGGCGTCGACTTGCGCCATGCCGAAACCAGGTCGCCGCGCACCACTGTCAACAGCAGCAACGCCATCAGGCCGAGGGCGAGCGCCACGACCTGCACCACCGTCGCCGAGGTGCGACGTTGCAGCGCGGTGATGGCGAAACGCCACGGCGGATGGTCGATGCCGCCGCGTGTCAGCTTCAAGGCCTTCACCGCCAGCCAGCCGCATAGCGCGAACACCGCGATGCCGGCGAGGAAACCACCCGCCGTCAACAAGCCGAGCTTGGGATTGCCCGCCTGCCACAACAGCAGGCCGACGAAGGCGGCGAGCCCCAATGCATACGTCGCGAGCGTGACCGGTTGTGGCGCATCCTGTTCGCGCCGGATCACGCGGTTATGGGGCACGTTGCGCAACTGCAGCACCGGCGGAAGCGCAAAGCCCACAAGCAGCAGCAAGCCGGTTGCCATTGCCTGCACGGCCGGCACCCAGCTCGGCGGCGGCAAGGAATTCGTGACCAGCCGGCCCAGCCATTCGATCAGCACGAAATGCGCCGCGAACCCCGCTGCTGCGCCCAACGCACTGCCTGCGACACCGATCAATAGAAACTCGGCGAGGTACAACAGCGTCACCTGGTTCTGCGTCATGCCCAGGCAGCGCAGCATCGCGCAGGCATCGATATGACGCTGCACGAAGCGGCGCGCGGCCATCGCTACTGCAACCGCCGCGAGCATCGCGGAAAGCAGGCCGACCAGCGACAGGAATTGTTCGGCACGATCGAGGGTGGCGCGCATTTCCGGCCGGCCGGATTCCAGCGACTCGAGGCGCACGCCGCGCACGTTGTCGCGCTCCAGCGTTGCTTTCAACCACTTCTGGAAATCCGCGACCGGCTTGGGATCGCCTGCCACCAGCAGCCGGTAAGTCACGCGAGAGCCATCCTGGATCAGGTTGGTGGCGGCAAGGTCTTCCATGCCGAGCATTACGCGCGGCGCGAAATTCATGAAGGCAGCGCCGCGATCCGGTTCGATCGAGATGATCTGCGCGATGCGCAGGCGTGCATCACCAAGCTTCATCGTGTCGCCTGTGTGGAGATTCAGTCCTCCGAGCAGATTGGCGTCCACCCAGACGGTGCCGCGCGCAGGAATATCGCGGGTCTCCACATCATTGCCGTCCGGCCCTGCAAGCTTGACGTTGCCGCGCAAAGGATAGCCGGGCGTTACCGCTTTGATCGAAGCCAGCTCGGACAGCGCATCGTCGCCCTCGCCTGCAATCGCCATGCTGGGAAAGGCCACCGTTTCGGCAATCTGCAGGCCTCGCTGTTTTGCCTGCGCGCGCCATGTATCCGGAATCGGCTGGTCGGCATTGACGACGAGATCGCCGCCCAGCAACTGGTGCGCGTCGCGGTTCAGGCCGGCACGCATGCGGTCGACAAAGAAGCCGACCGAGGCCAGCGAAGCAACGGCAACGATGAGGGCGACGAGCAAAAAGCGCAATTCGCCCGCGCGCCAGTCGCGGCCCGTCATGCGCAGGGAAAGCATCAGCATGGCTTGGAGTTCGAGATGTGTGGCGAAGCGGACAGCGTATCACCCTTTGGCGCGCCTTTCCGGCAGCGGCTTGCGCCCGGTTATCAGACCCTCAAGCGCCCGAAGAGCCACCTCAATCCACGCCACAATTTCGGCAGCAGCCACAGGGCCGCAAGGAAGAACAGCGCAAGCAGTACCAGCATCGCCCATGGATGATAGAAGGCTGCCCACAAGCCACCCAGCACGGCAATTTCTTCCGAGAAGGACGCCGCCCAGTTGCTGAACGGTTCGGGCGAGGTATTGATGAGCGCGCGGCTGCTGGCCTTGGTCATGTGCGCGCCGGCGGCGAAAGTGCCGCCGAGTATGCCGGCGATGGCAGTCCATTGCGGGTCCATGTGACCCAGCGCGGCAGCGGCGAGCACCGCGCCGGCGGGGATGCGAATGAAGGTGTGCACCGCGTCCCACACCGAATCCACGCCGGGCACCTTGTCTGCCAGGAATTCCACCAGCAGCAAGGCGCCGGTGACTGCCATGACCCATGGCGACTGCAGGATTTCGAGTGCCGGCGGTAGTTGCACCCAACCCTCGCGCCCGAAGAGGCCGGCAATGAACAGCGTCATGTACAAGCGGATGCCGCTGGCCCAGGAAAGGCCTCCGGCGAGCGCGGCGGCGGAAACCGGGTCAGCCATGACTCCGCCGGGCGGGTGCCGATGGAAGGGTGGACGCATGCATCGCCTGTCTCCGTTTCCGCCCCGTTATGCGAAGCAGGCGTCGACTTCGTCGAGGAAGCGGCGGCGCGTTGCATCGTCGATGAACGAGGCGTCGAAGCTGTTGCGTGCGAGCGTGCGCGCATGCTCGCGCCCCAGCGGCAACGCCTCGAACATCTGGAGGAAGTTTTCGTTCATGTAGCCACCGAAATACGCCGGGTCATCCGAATTCACCGTCGCCACGAGGCCGGCGTCGAGCAACTGCAGCAGATTGTGATCTTTCGTCTGGTCGAACACGCGCAGCTTGATGTTGGACAGCGGGCAGACCGTCAAAGGTATGCGTTCGCGCACCAGCCGCGCGGTGAGTTCGCGGTCTTCCAGGCAACGCACGCCGTGGTCGATGCGTTCCACCTTCAGTAGATCGAGCGCCGTGCGGATGTATTCCGGCGGGCCTTCTTCGCCGGCATGCGCGACGAGATGCAAGCCCAGTTCCTTGCAGCGCGCGAACACGCGGGCGAATTTTTCCGGCGGGTGGCCGCGTTCGGATGAATCGAGGCCGACGCCGACGAACTTGTCGCGGAACGGCAGCGCCTGTTCCAGCGTCTTGAACGCCTCCTCTTCGGAGAGGTGACGCAGGAAGCACATGATCAGCGCGCTGCTCATGCCCCATTCCCGACGCGCATCCTGCAAGGCGCGGTCGATGCCGTTGATCGCCGTGGCAAACGGCACGCCGCGGTCAGTGTGCGTCTGCGGATCGAAGAAGATTTCAGCATGCTTCACATTGTCGGCACGGGCACGCTGCAGGTAAGCCCAAGTCATGTCGTAGAAATCCTGTTCCTTCAGCAGCACGCTGGCACCGGCATAGTAGATGTCGAGGAAGGATTGCAGATCGGTGAAAGCATAGGCGCGGCGCAGCGCGTCGACCGACGGATAATTCAGCTTCACGCCGTTGCGCTCGGCCAGCGCAAAGATGAGTTCCGGTTCCAGCGAACCTTCGATGTGGATATGCAGCTCGGCCTTAGGCATTTTCTGCAGCAGTTCGCGCAGCTTGTCGTCCATTGTTCCCCCTAGCGACGGTTGTATCGGATATGTTGATGATTGTACGTGCAACGGCAGCCGCCGGCATCTAACCGGCGATGCTGCCGCCTCGCATTCCATCATATCCATGCCAACCGGAAAGCAGGTGCCGGCATATAGTCTTTATGGAGCCGCTGATGTGGCCGATATTCACATCGTTGCATTGCGCCCCATGTTGCCATGGGTCTTTTCCCACACTTCCTGGCAACGCGCGCAGCGTTGCGCCATCGGCTGTGCCTGCAAGCGACCGAAGGGAATATCCATGCCGCAATTCGAGCAAGTACCGTAAGACCCGTCTTCCATCCGCGCCAGCGCCGCGCTGATCAGGCGCAATTCATTCAGGTCACGCATCGCCTCGGCGTTGCTCAAGTCCACCGTCATGTTCGCGAATGACGAGTCGCCGGGATCGGGTGCCTCGGTTGCGAGTTCGATGTGGTCGTTTTTTTCGTCCAGATCGCGCTGCAACTCCTCGCGCAATTGCTGGGAACGCGCGTCGAGCCACTGCCGCAGTTGGGAATATTGCTGTTCGGTCAAGTCTGCCATGTTCAGTCTCCCTTCAGTCATCGGCTTCATCTTCAATGCGGGCGAAAGGCAGGCGATGCCCCGCCCTGCCTTGTCCGCATCCATGCAGCCAGCGCCATGCCGCTCAGTCCCAGCAGCACGGCCATCGTTGTTTTCGGATGCATGGCTGCCTTGGTGTAGACGCTGGTTTTGAAAACGTGCCCTTCCTGTCCCTT
>DASVLM010000063.1:0-8745 GCA_036384875.1 Noviherbaspirillum sp. | reverse complement strand
CCGGTGCGCCTCGTGCTGGCGCACCACAATTGCGTCATGACCAAGCATCCGCATTACGGCACGGCGACGGGCTGGCATCGCGACATTCGTTACTGGTCCTTCGCGCGCAACGATCTCGTGACCGTGTGGCTGGCGATTGGGCGCGAGACTGCGAGCAACGGCGCGCTGCATGTGATTCCCGGCTCGCATCGGCTCGACATTGGACGCCATCAGCTCGACGAGCTGGATTTTCTGCGTCCCGATGCGCCGGACAACCAGCCGCTGTTCGCGCAGGGCGTACCGGTGGAACTGCAACCGGGCGATGTGTTGTTCTTTCACAGCGGGCTGTTCCATGCGGCGGGCCGTAACGACAGCGAGGCGGTGAAGATGTCGGTGGCCTTTGCGTATCGGGGCGAGAACAATGTGCCGGGCGCAGGGTCACGTTCCGAGGCGGGCGGGGACGTGGTACTGGGTTAAGGATTTGGTACTGGCATTAAAGCCAGAGGATTTGCGCAGGAGAAAAAAATGAAAACCGCACTTGAAGCGCTAAACCGCCTGCGCGAAGGCAACCGACGGTTTGTCGACGGCACCAGCAACCATGAAAGCATGAGCCCGGCACGTCGCAATGCGCTGGCCACCGGACAGGAGCCTTTTGCGATCATCCTCGGTTGCTCGGACTCGCGCGTGCCTGCCGAGCTCGTGTTCGACCAAGGGCTGGGCGACCTGTTCGTCATTCGCATCGCGGGCAACATCGTCGCACCCTCGCAGATCGGCAGCGTGGAATTCGCCGCCGAGCGTTTCGGCACGCCGCTGGTCGTAGTGCTCGGCCATTCGCGCTGCGGCGCGGTATCGGCCACGCTGGAAGCGATCGCCGGGTCGCAGCAATCGGCATCGCGCCACATCCATTCCATCGTCGAACGCGTGCGCCCCTCCGTCGAGCCGCTACTTGCCACCGAATTGCGCCACGATCCGGACGCACTGGTGAAGCAGGCGGTGCGTGCCAACGTGCGCGCCTCGGCCAACCAGTTGCGTCACGGCTCGGACATGCTCGAAGAGCTGATTCAGAAGAACAAGCTGCTCATCGTTGGCGCGGAGTATTCGCTGGAGACGGGCGAGGTGGATTTCTTTGAAGGCGTGCCGGGCTAGATGAAAATCCCCGCCCACGCCATCGTCCATTCCGAGCGCCTGACGCTGCGCCTGGTGGATCACGATGACCTGCATGATCTGCTGGAGATCCATGCCTCGGACGAAGTGGTACGTTACCTGCCGTTCGATGCATGGACGAGCATGGCGGATGCGAAGACCTGGTACCAGCGCACGATGTTGCGGCATGGCGAGGGCAGCGCGATGCAGTTCGTGATGCAGCACCGCGACGAAGGCCGGGTCATCGGGACTGCGCTGCTGTTCCACTTCGAGGAAGAAAGCCGGCGCGCCGAGATCGGCTACGTGCTCGGCAGACGATATTGGGGGGACGGTTACGCGCACGAGGGAGTTGCGTCGCTGCTCGAATTCGCCTTCGACAACCTGAACCTGCGCCGGCTGGAAGCGGAAGTCGATCCGCGCAATACGGCGTCCGGCAAGGTGTTGCACAGGCTCGGCTTCATGCAGGAAGGTTTGCTGCGCGAGCGCTGGGCGCTGAAGGGCGAGATTACCGATTCGGGTGTGTACGGCTTGCTGCGGCATGAGTGGCATGTTGGGCGCGCGAATGCAATTTCATCTCTGCAGGAGACATGACGTCATGAAAATCCTGACCGCCCTTCGCGATGCGACGCGCCTGTCGTGCCTGGCCATGCTGCTGCTCCTCGGCATCGCACGCGCTCAAGCCGGCGACGCAAACATGGAATATCCCAACACGGTCGTCACCGTGGCGCGCGAGGGCTATACCATTGCCGGCCTGGTGACGCATCTGGCGGAACACCGTGCGTTCCGTTACGGCATCGTCCTGTTCCCCGGCTACCCCGGGATCATGCGTCTGCACGAAGAAGACAGCGTGCCGAAATTCGAGATGCGCGGCAATTTCCTGGTGCGTTCGCGCCGCCACTGGCTGGACGACGAGACGCTGGTCGTCGTGGTGGACGCGCCGTCGGACCAGTGGGCAGGTTTTGCGCAATGGTTCCGTGAGAAACCGCGCTATGGCGAGGATGTGCTAGCACTGCTGCAAGAAGTCGGCCGCCGCTATCGCGGCATCACCGACTGGACCTTTGTGGGTACCAGCGAGGGAACGGTCAGCGCCTATCATGCGGCGCGCATGAATCCGCAACTGGCGAAGCGCACGATACTGACCTCGTCGCTGTTCCAGTCTTCACGCAACGGCCCGGGCTTGTCCGGCGTGGCATGGGACGGCTTTCCGGGTGAATTGCTCTGGGTGCACCACGAAAACGGTCCCTGTCTTTATACCGCCTACCGCGACGCGCAAGACTTCTCCAGGAAGAGCGGCAAGCCGCTAGTCACGGTGCGCGGCGGCGGACTAGGGCATGGCAGTCCCTGTGAGGCATATTCACAGCATGGCTATGTCGGCGTCGAGCGCGAAACGGTACTGGCGATGCGCGCCTGGGTGAAGACCGGCACGGTGCCGGAAGACGTGAAGCCCTGAGCAACCGGCCATAATCCGCTTCTACCTGCCACGACCCCAGAACGGCAGCCACCACCGCAGCACCTGGTCCATCTGCGCCGCGAACATCTGCCGGCTCTGCTCTGCCATCTGTTCGTAGATGGCCGGATCGACCATGCCTTCGCACTGCTCGGTCACCATGCGACCGTTCTCGAAGCGGGTTTCGCGATGGCGGATCTGCGCCTGGCCGCCCTGCGTCGAAATCTCGGTGCGGCTGTAGCGGAAGCTGAACATCGAATCCATCGGCTGCAGCGGCACCGGCGTGCGGCGGCTGTTGTCTTCGATGGTCGTCAGCAGGTTGTCGACGAATTTCTGCAGTTCTCCACTCATATCGGGTTCTCCAAGGGTTGGCGCGTGTCTTCGTTCCATTCGATGGCTTCGCGCAAGGCGTCCGACACGCTGTCCACCCACACGAAGCGCAAGTCATTGCGCGCCTCTTCGGGAATGTCGTCGAGGTCCTTGCGGTTGCGCGCGGGCAGCAGCACGGTGCGGATGCCGGCCTGCCGCGCGGCGAGCACCTTTTCCTTCACGCCGCCCACCGGCAACACCAGTCCGCGCAGGCTGATTTCGCCGGTCATTGCGCAGTCGTTCTTTACCGGGCGCGCCGACACCAGCGAAGTAAGCGCGGCATGGATAGCCACGCCGGCGCTCGGCCCATCCTTGGGCAGCGCACCCGCCGGCACGTGCACGTGAATGTCGCTCTTGTCGAAGACCTCCGGGTCGGCCCCGAGTTCAGAACAATGCGACTTCACCAGCGTGTACGCCGCCTGTGCGCTCTCCTTCATGATGTCGCCGAGCTTGCCTGTGAGGATGAGCTTGCCGCTGCCGGGCATGCGGCTGGCTTCGATGAACAGGATGTCGCCGCCTGCCGGCGTCCATGCGAGCCCGGTGGCAACACCGGCAAGGCTGCTGTGCAGCGCAAGTTCGCTTTCGAATTGCCGCGGGCCGAGGATTTCCTTCAGGCTCTCTTTCGCGATGCGCATATGCGCTGCCGTGCCTTCGGCGACGCGCATGGCGACATGTCGGAAGGCATTGCCGATTTCCCGCTCCAGGTTGCGCACGCCTGCTTCGCGTGTGTAGTCGCGGATGATGGTGTGCAAGGCGTCGTCGTCGATCTCGCATTGCTGCGCGGAGAGGCCGTCGGTGGCGAGCTGGCGCGGCACAAGATAGCGGCGGGCGATCTGCAGCTTTTCCTCTTCCGTGTAGCCGGACAATCGCAGGATTTCCATGCGGTCCGCGAGCGGCGCGGGAATGGTATCGAGCATATTGGCGGTGCAGATGAACATTACCTTCGACAGATCGAACGGCAGCGCGAGGTAATTGTCGCGGAACGCGCGGTTCTGCTCCGGGTCCAGCACTTCGAGCAGGGCTGCCGCCGGGTCGCCGTGCATGCCGGCGCCGAGCTTGTCCACTTCGTCGAGCATCATCACGCAGTTGCGCGTGCCCGCCTTGCGCAGCGCCTGGATGATGTTGCCCGGCAGTGAGCCGACATAGGTGCGGCGATGGCCGCGTATCTCCGCTTCGTCGTGCGCGCCGCCCAGGCTCACGCGCACGAACTTGCGGCCGGTGGCGCGCGCGATGCTTTGCCCGAGCGAAGTCTTGCCCACGCCGGGCGGCCCTGCAAAGCACAGGATGGGGCTCTTGCCGTCGGGATTGAGTTTGCGCACCGCGAGGTGTTCGAGGATGCGGCGCTTGACCTTGTCGAGGCCGAAGTGGTCTGCATCGAGGATGGCGCGCGCAGCCGCAATATCGATATGCTCGTCGTCCAGCCGCGACCACGGCAACTCGGTGATCCACTCCAGATAGTTGCAGAGCATGGAATATTCCGCCGCGGCTTCCGGCATGCGCACCAACCGCTGCAATTCCTTGCGCGCATGCGCTTCCACCTCTTCGGGCATGCGGGCATCGAGTATCGCGGTGCGCAGCTTGTCGATTTCCGCTGCTTCGTCGCCGGCCTCGCCGAGTTCCTTCTGGATGGTCTTCAGTTGCTCGCGCAACAGGAATTCGCGCTGGCGGTCGTCCATGCGCTCTTTCGTCTGCGCATTGATTTCATGCGACAGGCGCAGGACTTCGATGCGTCCTGCCAGCAGTTGCAGCACCTTGTCGAGGCGATGCTCCAGGTTGCCGGTTTCCAGCACTTCCTGCTTTTGCTGCACGGAGAGATCGAGAATGCCGGTGACGAAGTCGGCGAGTGCAGCCGCCGACTTGACGTTCTGCATTGCGGCCGGCAAATCGGCCGGCGCCTGTGGCAGGAGTTCGATGACTTCGGCAGTGCTTTGCTTCAACTGCAGCAGGCGCGCCTGGATGCCGGCGTTTTCTTCTTCCTGCTCGACGATGCGTTCGATGCGGGCGACGAAGAAAGGATAGCCTGGCAGGAATTCGACAGCGCGAAACCGTTCCTCGCCCTGGCACACGATATAGTTGCCGCCCTCCTCGGTCGTAATGTAGCGCAGCACGCTGGCGGTGGTGCCGACGCTGTAGAGCTGTTCGGGCGTCGGCGCTTCGAGGTCGGAGTCGTGCTGCAGCAGCAGGCCGATCTCGCGCTCGCTGCGCACCGCTTCGCGCGCGGCGGCAATCGACGCTTCGCGGCCGATGGCGATCGGCACGATCATGCCGGGAAACAGCACGAGGTGACGCACTGGAATGATGGCGATCGCGTCCGCCGGAATGGCCGGCACGGTGCTGGGCTGTTCCCTGATTTCCTGCATCGCGATCGCGCTGTCGCTTTCGAGCGCGACGTCGAGCAGTTGCTGGTGTTCCACCTTGTCCATGCCTGGTCTTCCTGTCTTGTGCAGAGTCAGGTTTGGACAAGGGGTAAGGAAAAGGCGTTCCAGCGGAAAAAAAGATTCCGTGCGCTGGTGCGCGGCGCGTCAGGTAATACGGTTGGAATTCCGCTCGGGATTCACACCAGCCCGTCAAAGAGAATCACGTCCACATCGTCGCCCGCCTGCACGCCATGCTGGTCGTGATGCAGCACTACCATGCAGTTTGCTTCCGACATGGAACGCAGGATACCCGACCCTTGCGAACCGGTGATGCGCACTTCCTGCCGGCCATCTTCACCAACGGAAAGAATGCCGCGCTGATATTCGGTGCGGCCGGGCTTCTTGCGGATCGCGGACTGCGAGCGCACGCGCATGAACGGCAGCGGCGCGGCCTGCGCGCCCATCATGTGCAGCAAGGCATCGCGCGCGAAGAAATAGAAGGTGACCATGACGGCTACCGGGTTGCCCGGCAAGCCGAACAGATATGCACTCTTGCCGTTCGACGCAATCTTGCCGAAGGCCATGGGCCGGCCAGGACGCATGCCGATTTTCCAGAAAGCGACGTCGCCCAGGCGCGCCATCATCTGTTTCGTGAAATCGGCTTCGCCCACCGACACGCCGCCGGAAGTAATGATTGCATCGGCACTTTCGGCGGCGGTGCGGAAGGCGGTTTCGAGCAATGCCGGATCGTCCTTCACCACGCCCATGTCGATGATGTCGCAGCCGAGGCGCGTGAGCATGCCGTGCAGCGTGTAGCGATTGCTGTCGTAGACGCAGCCGTGGTCCAGCGGTTCGCCGATGGAACGCAGTTCGTCGCCGGTGGAAAAGAAGGCGACGCGCAGGCGGCGGCGCACCGGCACTTCGGCGATGCCGAGCGAGGCAAGCAAGCCGAGGTCGGCGGGACGCAGCAGCTTGCCTTGCGCGAGGGCAGGCTTGCCTTCCTGCAGGTCTTCGCCCTTGAGGCGGCGATTGTCGCCGGTCTTTACCATGCCGGGAGGAATCGTGACAGACGCGTCGCTGGCATCGCGCGTGAATTCCTGCGGCACGACGGTGTCGCATCCTGCAGGCATGGGCGCGCCGGTCATGATGCGCACGCATTCGCCGGCGTTGACGCTGTCGTCAAAATTGCCGCCGGCATGCACCGAACCGATGACTTTCAGCGTGACTGCATTGGCCGCATCGAGATCGACACCGCGCACGGCATAGCCGTCCATCGCGGAGTTGTCGTGCTGCGGCACGTTGATCGGGGACACGATATCGTGCGCGAGCACGCGGCCGAGCGCGCTGCGCAGGGCAAGTTTTTCGACGGCGGCGACCGGCACGATGAAGTCACGGATGATCTGCTGCGCCTGCTCCACAGGCACGGCGTTCGGGTCGTAACCGGACAGGCAGCTGACGACTTCGGAGAGCGATTGGTTAGGCATGGTCAGGTGGGTTCGAAACGGCGCAGTTCTTCGATGGTGTTGATGTTGCGGAAGGCATCTTCGTCGTCGAAGCGCACCTCGACGAATTTCAGTGAGCGGTACCAGCGGTCGATCTTGCGTCCGCCGTCCTGCAGGAAGAGCGTGAGGTGCGGCAGCAGCGAGGCTTTCATCAGCGCGAACACCGGATGCGGCTGGCGCGTCTCGCCATCACCGGTGACGGCGACGGCGAGGTCCGCGTCCTGCTCGGCGAGCGCGTCGGCGAGACGGGCGACGAGGTCGGTCGGCAGGAAGGGCGAGTCGCACGGTGAAGTCACGAGGTAATCCGTCTCGCAATGCGCCAGGCCGGTCTGCAGTCCGGCGAGCGGCCCTTCGAAGCCGCCGAGCTGGTCCGGCCACACCGGCAGGCCGAAGCCTTCGTAGGCGGCGATGTTCTGGTTGGCATTGATCATCAGCGCGCCAACCTGCGGCTGCAGGCGCAGGATCGCATGCAGCACCATGGGCGCGCCGCGAAAGGTCTGCAGGCCCTTGTCCACGTGGCCCATGCGCGAGCCGCGCCCGCCCGCAAGGATGAGGCCCGTGATCTGTTCGGTGGCGATGGTCATGGAAGGTGAAGGCGGATGACGAGGGACTTCATTGTAAGGCGGGCATGGCGATGCTGTCGAATCGACATGCCCTGTCCTGGCGTGGGTGATTTTTTGGCAAGCCGCCTCTTCCGCAGGCCGCGATGTTAGACTTGCCTCATCGTGCAGAAAGGGTTTGAAGCAATGAGTATTTCCATCGAAGCCGTCAAGGCGGCGCTGTCGCAAGTCATCGATCCGAACACCGGCAAGGATCTCGTTTCCACCAAGTCCGCGAAGAACATCCGCCTCGAGGGCAGCGACGTGGTGCTCGACGTCGAACTCGGCTATCCGGCCAAGAGCCAGATCGACGGCATCCGCCGCGCGGTGATCGCGGCGATCAAGGGCGTCAATGGCGCGGGCAACGTTACCGCCAACGTCTATTCGAAGATCATCGCGCATTCGGTGCAACGCGGCGTGAAGCTGATGCCCAACGTCAAGAACATCATTGCGGTGGCTTCCGGCAAGGGCGGCGTGGGCAAGTCCACTACCGCGGTGAATCTCGCGCTGGCGCTGGCCGCCGAAGGGGCGCAGGTCGGCATTCTCGATGCGGATATCTACGGTCCGTCGCAGCCGATGATGATGGGCATCAGTGCGCGGCCCGAGACGCTGGACGGCACCACGATGGAGCCGCTGGAGAACCACGGGCTGCAGGTGGCAAGCATCGGCTTCATGATCGACCCGGACGAGCCGATGGTGTGGCGCGGCCCGATCGTGACGCAGGCGCTGCAGCAGTTGCTGACGCAGACCAACTGGCGCGATCTCGATTACCTGATCGTGGACATGCCTCCGGGCACGGGCGACGTGCAGCTGACGTTGTCGCAGAAGGTGCCGGTGACGGGCGCGGTGATCGTGACGACGCCGCAGGACATTGCGTTGCTGGATGCGCGCAAGGGTTTGAAGATGTTCGAGAAGGTGGATATTCCCATCATCGGGATCGTGGAGAACATGAGCATGCATGTGTGCTCGAATTGCGGGCATGCGGAGGCGATCTTCGGCGAGGGCGGCGGCGAGAAGATGTGCCGCGACTTTGGGGTGGATTTCCTGGGCAAGCTGCCGTTGACGATGTCGATTCGCGAGCAGACCGATTCTGGCACGCCGACGGTGGTGGCCGATCCGGATGGCAAGGTGGCGCAGATCTACAAGGAGATCGCGCGCAAGGTGGCTGTGAAGGTGGCCGAGAAAGCCAAGGATATGAGCAGCAAGTTCCCGAGCATTGTGATCAAGAACGATTGATGTTCTTTTGATGGTCAGGACTTGCGTGGCTTCAGCGTGAGGGCTTGGGCTTTTGGGCGGGGACCAAATGCAAAGAGGACGATAAAAGCCTTGGCCTCATGACCATGTCCGGT
>DASVLM010000062.1:0-3512 GCA_036384875.1 Noviherbaspirillum sp. | reverse complement strand
GAAAAAAACGACACGAATTTGTCGGCGTTTCTTTTGGGGCATTGCGAACTGTCTGGTAAGCGGGTCCGCAGAAATGCTCGCGGGGAAACCAACAGCCTGAGCTTTCGCAATGTCGTGCGTCTCATGATTGTGACCGAGACCGAAATCACGGAACAGCGATCCCCGCTGAAGGATGGCAACGTTGTTTCGGACACAGCAAACCTTTCGACATTTAAGCTTCTGTTGACCGGAGTTGACGATTCGGCCCTCGTGTCAAGCGCGCAGAACGAGCCGGAAGAGCTTTCTCGTGAGGCGCAGTTACAGCTTCTTGACCAACTCCTGGGCGATTATCGCGACAGGCTGAAAGACCTGGCGAAAGATCCCCAGGAGCTTGATGAGCAGCTGCGAAAGATCGATGCCTCCATCGGCCAGCATACGAATCAACTGAACGCGACAGAAGCAGAATTCCAGCAAGCAGCCGCGCGCCGCCGTGAATTACGGAAGAAGCTCGAAGAGAGCAGAGACCGGCGCGGCGAAATTGCCTCGCTTTTGGAACGGTTCGACTTGCTGGATCGCCACTATCAATCCGATATCGAGAGGCTGCGCGCCATTGAAGAAGGTGGAACGCTTTTTGCCGTATTGGGTTCATCGACTTGTCCCCTTTGCGGCGCCGACGCGACGCACCAATGCGCCACTGCTGACTGCGATGGCAATATCGACGCCGTAGTGGTGGCCGCTCGCAAGGAAATCCAAAAGATTGAATTGCTTCGCACTGAATTGGCCACGACGGTCAAAGACTTGAATCGCGAAGGCGCGAGCTTCGACAAACGCATGCCCGGCGTAGAGGCGGAACTCGAACAAATTGCTGGCCAGGTTGATCAACTTATCATGCCGAAGCTGGCCAAATTGCGGTCTTCATACTCGGAGTATGCGGACAAGCGCGGCGAAGTGCGCGAGGCGCTGTCCTTACGAAACACAGTCCAGGACATAGAGCGTAGGCGCGCGGAACTGGAAAAGGAACAGCCTGAGCGCGGGCAAGCAACGGTAGCGCAGGGCGACATTCCCACGTCCGTGGCCGAGGGATTCGCTCAGTGCGTCGAGACCATTCTCGGCGCTTGGCATTTCCCCGAAAATGGGCGCGTATTTTTTGATGCCAAGTCTCGCGACCTCGTCATCGCCGGCAAGCAGCGTGCCGCTCGCGGTAAAGGTCTACGCGCAATAACGCACGCGGCATTCACGCTTGGCCTGCTGGACTATTGCAGAACGCACCACACGCCGCACCCAGGGTTCGTTATCCTCGATTCGCCGTTGCTTGCCTATCGAGAGCCAGACGGCTCGGAAGAAGACTTGACGGGAACTGATTTGAAGGAGCAGTTCTACGGCTATTTGAAGTCCTTGACCGATGATCGGCAGATCATTGTCGTTGAAAATACTGATCCGCCCCAGGCATTCAAGCAGCTTCCCCAAGTCGTGATGTTTAGCAAGAACCCTCATGCGGGACGATATGGTTTGTTTCCATTTAACGCTTCCCCAGCGCCCGCCGATGGAGATGGGCCACGTGAATAAATTGGTTGCGAATCGTAGTGCCCTTACCTGACGCTCCGAATAATCAACATGTCGCGCCTATTCTGCGTATCGAAGCTCACCGAGACAACATCGATTGACTCCGCAAGCTCGGTCAGCGGAAAACTGCCAGAGAGCAGGTCGAATCGAACGACATGTGCGTCACAATAGGTAATTTTGCCTTCCCCTTTATCGCGCAGATTTGGTACAGGCAGCGGATTAATTATCATCCTTCCCTCGGCAAGAATGGAAACTACCTTGCCGCGCATATTCAAAATGCGTCCCGCTTTTTCGTTCCGACTTGCGATCAGTTCACCGTATATTTCCGGCGTAGCGTTTACTGACTCCGAGCCTCGTCGGATATACGCGGGTCCCGAAAAGTGCGGTCTTTCATTGCTCGAACCAATCACAACGGCCACAACTGGTTTCCCCTCTGGTTTTAACACCCGGCAGATGAAATTAGTGATCGGCGGATAGCACCCGCGCTCGCACGCTTCGCGAACTCGCTTTTGCACACTATCTGAATTTTCAACGCCCTCCACCATCCCCGTTTTGTCATGAAGCCCAATAAATAGGATTCCTATTCCATCGCCGACAAGCGAATTCGCAAAGGCACAAACAGTTTGCCGAATTTCATCCGCCTTTATGCCTTGCGATTTACGTTCGACAAAATTGTCCTCGTGGTCGTTGAGGCGCCTAAATAGTTCAGCATCGTTGATCATATATGCTCGTTTCCCGTTCTAGTTCCTATTTCGCTTTTGTGACTTGCTTTTCATTTTCTTGACGCGTTTCCTTTTTGTTTCTTGCGCATTCCGTTTTTTGCGTGCCGCAGAGACGTCACTGGTGGATGATGTAACTTCGTCTCGCGAGTACGTATATTCAGTGGCATGACGCCCCCAGAACCGCGCATTTGGCCCCCAAAGCCCAAATTCCTCAGCAAGCTTCTTGGCGTCCGCGATTGTTGTTTCGTTCCAGGCCTCGCTTTCAAATACTGCGAGGTCCAACGAGCCTCCAGTGTATGGCTTGCATGGATGATCCATGCCGATGCCAATGAACACCGTGTCGTCGGGAGAATGTAGTCTGGCAACTCGGCAATATGCGAGCAGGTAAGCTCGCCTTCGGTCTCGATAATCGTTTTCCGACTCCCCGTCCAGCTTTGGCATGAGCACAAAAATGTACGCAGGCAGACGTTCTTCCGGCTCGCCGCCGATCATTCGCGCAAATCGTCGATAGCCTTCCTCGGCCGCCGTTTCGATTGCGCCCCAAAGCGTCTCCGACAATAAGCGTCGCCGGAATCGAGACTCGGCGGCCAGGTAACGAAACGAAATCTCGGCATCGATTGATCCAGTTTTCAGGTCTGGAAGACCAAGTTCTGGATCGGACAATTGAACAAACCGCGAAATGAGATCGTCCCATCGATAGCTAATCTCGTCGTCGGCCTTCTTCTGCTTGTATTCCGGGCTATTTGCCAGCCCGGCGTAAAACTCGCCTGCAAATACTTTGTAGTCGTAGCCTTCATTCTCGGCTGCGGGGCTGAGGAAGCTTGGAATGCCTCGAACTGCCGTGGAACGGATGTAGGCGGCCATCAGTTGTTCTTCACCAGCCGCCGAGACGTCGCATTTTGGTAAATGCAATAACTGCTCGCGCGCTTTTAGGTAGTCGATGAAGTCGCGAGCAGTATCCAATTCTTCCAGGAGCAATTCAATCCCGACCTCGTCGAAGACATGGATGAATCCTTTGTCGGGGGCAGGGTGTCCAACCACGAACGGGTTTTTGATGTGCTGTTCGTCACCCCGGATTAGCGTATTCAAGCGAAGCGTGCCGTGGCTTTTTTCTTCTCCCCAATAGGCCTTGCAAGCCTCCTTGGAGCCGCGCGTCACGACGATCAAATGAATCCGAACATTCTCGCCAGCCGGAAGTTGTACGGGCAATTTTCGTGTGCATTTAGGGTCCAGAAATGCTCGCCAGGG
>DASVLM010000061.1:0-3384 GCA_036384875.1 Noviherbaspirillum sp. | reverse complement strand
TCGCGGCGGATACTGCCGTCGCGAGCGGTCAGTCCTACAGCATTGGCGGCCGTAGCCTAACGCGCGCCAACGCGGCCGAGATCACCAACAAAATCAACTACTGGAACGGATGGGTGAGCAAGCTGTCGCGTTCCAGTTCCGGTATTCGCGTCCGCTACGGAGTCGCCAATCCGTGAGCCGCCCTACAGTCCCGGCCCTCCCCCCGAAGAATCTGATCGACCGCGTGATCGAGTACGTGGCGCCGGTGCGCGCGAAGGAGCGCATGGTCGCGCGTGCGCAGATGGCGCTCGTCGGCCAGTACACGGCCGGCCGCACTGATCGCAGGTCGATGCTGAACTGGCTGCCGTTCCCCGGCAGTGCCGACAACGATTCGGTGTTCGACCTGCGCGTGATGCGCGGCCGCGCGCGCGACATGCTGCGCAACCAGCCGCTCGCGCTGGGCGCCATCAACACCGTCGTCACCAACGTCGCCGGCACCGGCCTCGTGATGCGCTCGGTCATCGATTTTGCCACGCTCGGCATGACCGAGGACGAGGCGCAGGAATGGCAGCACCTGACGGAGCGCGAGTTCCGCGCGTGGGCCGAGAACGCGAACGCCTGCGACGCGACTCGCACGAATGACTTCTACGGCCTGCAGGCCCTGGCGCTGCGCAGCGCGCTTGAAAGCGGTGACGTGTTCGCATCGCTGCCGATGATACCTCGCCGCAACAGCGTGTACGGGACGAAGGTGCAGCTGATCGAGGCTGATCGCGTCATCAACCGCGACTACCTGCCGAACACGCAGCGGATGGTGGCCGGCGTCGAGATGGACGCCAACGGCGCTCCGGTGCGTTATCACATCCTGCGCAACCATCCGGGCGGCATCATGCCGCTGCCGCTTGAGTGGGACATCGTGCCCGCGTTCGGCACGCGCACCGGCCGGCGCAACATCGTCCATCTCTACGACAAGCTGCGGCCAGGCCAGACGCGCGGCGTGCCATACCTTGCGCCGGTGGTCGAGTCGCTGAAGCAGCTCTCCGACTACACGCACGCCGAGATCACCGCTGCAGTTATTTCGAGCATGTTCACGGTCTTCGTTACCACCGAGAACAACGGCGGCATGGACACCGGCGATGGCAGCAGCCCGACTGCCGCGCAGCCAGGCTCGAATCTGCAGATGGCGCCCGGCGCCGTGCTCGATCTTGCTGCCGGCGAGAACGTGGAGTTCGCCAACCCCAACCGACCGAATACTTCGTTCGATCCGTTCGTGCTGGCGATCCTGCGCCAGATCGGCGTCGCGCTGCAGCTGCCTTTCGAGGTGCTGGTCAAGCACTTCACCGCCAGTTACTCGGCGGCGCGCGCGGCCCTGCTGGAAGCCTGGCGCTTCTACAAGGGCCGCCGCGCCTGGCTGGCGTCGCAGTTCTGCCAGCCGATCTATGAGGCTTGGCTTGAGGAGGCCGTCGCGCTCGGCACCATCGAGGCGCCCGGCTTCTTCGATGATCCGCGCATTCGCGCCGCCTACATCGGCACCGAATGGATCGGCGATTCGCCGGGCCAGATCGACCCGCAGAAGGAAGTGGATGCGCAGAAGGGTCTGCTCGAATTGAACCTCACCACGCACAGCGATGCGTGCGTCGCGCTGACTGGCGGCGACTGGGATTCCATCGTGCAGCGCCGCGCGCGCGAGGAAAAGACGCTGACCGAGCTTGGATTGACGACCGTGTATGCGCCGCTGACGCCGGCAAACGTGAAGCAGCCCGTGCCCGGCAATGGTGCGCCTGACGCGCAGCCGGCAGACGGCAGTGACGTCGAAACAGACGATGCGCCCGCAGATGACGATGCGAGCGACCTTGAAGGCGCGTGACCGGGCTGCTGGACGAGATAGAGGCCATCGTTTACCTAGTGATGGCGATGCACGGATACGGAGACAGAGATGCGATTGATCGACATTGTGAACGCGCCGTGGGCGATCACGCCGGAGATGCACAGCGAGGTGCAGGGCATCTACGCGCGCCACATGCGTGGCGAAAAGATCGACATGGGCAAGATCGAGGCGGCTATTGGCAAGCCGCTCGGCGGTGCCTCGCGTGGTTACGACGTGGTGAATGGCGTCGCTGTGCTGCCGCTGGAAGGTGTGCTTGCCAAGCGCATGAACCTGTTCATGCAGATCAGCGGCGGCACGAGCATGCAGATCGCAGCCAATGATTTCCGCGAAGCGCTCGCCGACCCCGATGTCAGCGCCATCATCCTCGCCATCGACTCGCCTGGCGGCACGGTGGACGGCACGCAGGAGCTGGCCGACCTGATCTACAGCGCGCGAGGCGTGAAGCCTGTGATTGCGCTTGCTGACGGCACGATGGCGAGCGCCGCGTATTGGATCGGCAGCGCGGCGTCGCAGGTGTTCATGTCGAGCCTGACGAATGTCGTCGGCAGCATCGGCGTCGTGCAGGCTCACGTCGATGTCTCGCGCGCCGAAGACATGGAGGGTCGCAAGACGACCGAGATCACTGCCGGCAAGTTCAAGCGCATCGCGTCGTCGTATGCGCCGCTGACGCCTGAAGGCCGCGCCACCATGCAGGATCAGGTCGATCAGACGTACAGCGTTTTCGTCGATGCCGTTGCGCGCAATCGCGGCGTGAGCACCGACACAGTTTTGCAAGACATGGCCGATGGTCGCGTGTTCATCGGTCAGCAGGCAATCGACGCGGGACTCGTGGACGGTGTTTCCACGCTCGACGCGCTGATCGCCCGCGCAGCTGATGGCGACTTCAACCTCACGGTTGATGCCAGCCAGGCGGCACACGCTGCGGCCGGTGCGCCGCACGCAGATGTTGATACCACAACCCAGCAGGCCGAAAGCGCCGGTGATGCGCCGCAGGCAATCCAAGAGGAGAAAACGATGGACGTGCAGAAGCTGAAAGCCGAGCACCCCGACGTTGCCGAGGCTCTCATCAACGAGGGCCGCGAAGCAGGTGCGACCGCCGAGCGCGAGCGTATCCAGGCAGTCGAGGCGCAGAGCATGCCGGGTCACGAGGCTTTGATCGCGACCCTGAAGTTCGATGGCAAGACCAGCGGCCCGGAAGCGGCCGTGCAGGTTCTCGCCGCCGAGAAGGCCAAGAAGGGCGACGCGCTCGCCAACCTCCGCGCCGATGCTGCAGCCGCAGCCGTCACGCACGCCGCCGCGCCCGACCCGGACGAGGATGACGATGACGACGAAGGCGAGGGCGACGACAACGGCGACGCCCGCAAGAGCAAGAAGGCCAAGACCGCCAGTATGCCGGCGATCCGCAATGTCGCCGCCGCCGCTGCGGAGTACCAGAAAGAAATGAAGGCCAAGGGCGTCAAGGTATCGACGGCCGAGGCAGTCGCACACGTAACCGCGAAGCAGAAGGAGGCCCGCAATGG
>DASVLM010000060.1:0-8975 GCA_036384875.1 Noviherbaspirillum sp. | reverse complement strand
TGCGCAATTTATTGGCAGTGCTGCGAAGTGCTGACGGCGCACTCTTCCGTCTGCCGCCGACACGTATCAGAGGAGACGCCTGAGCGAGCACACCTCCTCCCCCTATCGTTCCGAAGGCCGTTTTCCCTCTGAAGATCGCGTCGCCCGCGCCCTACAAATTCGTGCAAAAACGATCAAAAAACACTTGCGTGAGAGGGAAAACCGCACCACTATTAGCGGTGCGTGAATAGACGCATTTTCCCAACACACTTTTGTGAAGGAGGCTTGAAGATGGCAACAGCCAAGAAACCAGCGGCCAAGAAGCCCGCAGCAAAGAAAGCCGCAGCAAAACCCGCAGCAAAAAAGGCTGCTCCGGCGAAGAAGGCAGCACCTGCAAAGAAGGCAGCAGCAAAGCCCGCAGCAAAGAAGGCAGCAGCAAAGCCCGCAGCGAAGAAGGCTGCTCCGGCAAAGAAAGCAGCACCTGCAAAGAAGGCCGTCGCAAAGAAGGCAGCAGCAAAGCCGAAGACCGCCCGCAAACCCAATGCAGCGTTCATGAAACCGATGACCCCGTCTGCGACGCTGGGCGCAGTGATCGGCGCATCCCCGATGCCCCGCACCGAAGTCACCAAGAAGGTCTGGGAATACATCAAGAAGAACAAGCTGCAGGATCAGGCCAACAAGCGCATGATCAATGCAGACGACAAGCTGAAAGCTGTGTTTGGCGGAAAGAAGCAAGTGTCCATGTTCGAAATGACCAAGCTCATTGCGAACCACCTGCAATAATCCTCTTTCCGGAGGCCAAACAAAAACGCCCGCATCGCGCGGGCGTTTTTGTTTATGCGTCCTGGCTTTACCTCGCAAAGCTGGCTTCTGCTTCGTCTGAAGATCGAATCCTCGATTTCTTCACCATGCACCTGCTCATCAAATCGGCATATTGGATACATCCATATCGCCGCGAGCGAGACGAGAAGCAGCGCGAACCACAACCGCCAAGGCGCTGCGACAGCCATGAATCAATTTTTGACTTCCCACTGCTTCCACGCAGCCAACACCGCGTTCGGATATTCGGGCTGCCCCCGGCTGCCGTTATAACGGCCAAGGGCAAGATAGAGATTGCCCTGCTCCATGTCGATGTACATGCGCAGGATGGAACATCCATAACGCAGGTTGGTCTGCATGTTGAAGAGTTTCTTGCGGTCGCCGTCCCCAATCACGCGCGTCCAGAACGGCATGACTTGCATGTAGCCATGGGCGCCGACGGGAGATACCGCATATTTCCGGAATGCCGATTCGACTTGGATCAGGCCTAGTACCAAGGCGGGCTCCAGCCCGGCGCGCTTGGCCTCATACCAAGCCGTTTCAAGGAACTCCTTGCGCACCTGCCAGTCCGGGAGGCGCTTTTTCAAGCGTTCGGACATCTCACCGATCCAGCGCAGGTATTTGATCCGGTCATTGATGTTCCGGAAGTCGGGACGCGGGGGACGCGGATCGCTGATGGCATTTGCCAAGGCGAGGCGCACCGAATCGGCAAGCGCCTCTTCCTTTTGGTTGCCGGCCACTGCCGCGCCGCAGCCAAGAAGCGCGGCAACGGCGATTATCCGCACGACCGCCGAACGCACTGTCGCGCCTCCAAACATGTCAGGCAGCAAGCCGCGCCTTCACAAAGTCCAGCATCTCGGCGACCGGCACTGCAGTTGCCGCTGCATCGCGGCGTCCCTGATATTCCAGCTTGCCTTCCTTCAGGCCACGGTCGCCGACCACAACACGGTGCGGCACACCGATGAGCTCCCAGTCGGCGAACATCACACCAGGGCGCTCGCCACGATCGTCAAGGACGACGTCCACGCCCGCAGCCAGCAGCGCGTCGTAGAGGCTGTCCGTCTCCGCCTTTACCGTCTCGCTGCGGTCATAGCCCATCGGGCACAGCACCACCTCGAAAGGAGCGATCGACGCCGGCCAGATGATTCCCTTCTCGTCGAAATTCTGTTCGATTGCCGCGCCCAGGATACGAGTCACACCGATGCCGTAGCAGCCCATCTGCATCAACTGCGGCTTGCCGCCCTCGTCGAGATAGGTCGCCTTCATGTCGGCCGAGTAGCGTGTGCCGAGCTGGAATACATGGCCGACTTCGATGCCGCGCTGGATCGCCAGCACGCCCTTGCCGTCCGGCGAAGGATCGCCCGCCACAACGTTGCGAATATCTGCGACAACCGGTTCCGGCAGGTCTCGCCCCCAGTTGGCGCCGGTGTAGTGGAAGTCTTCCTCATTGGCGCCGCACACGAAATCGCTCATGTTGGCAACCGTGCGATCCGCCACCACCTTGACAGGCTTCTTCGTGCCGATAGGACCGAGGTAGCCCGGCTTGGTACCAAACCATTCGAAGATCTCTCCCTCACTGGCAAAGCGCCACGGCCCGAGACCGGGAATCTTGCACGCCTTGACTTCGTTCAGCTCGTGATCGCCGCGTAGCAGCAGCAACCAGATCTGCTTGCCGTCGTCCCTTTCTTCCGTCAGCACGATGGACTTCACCGTCTGCGACAGCGGCAGCTTGAGCAGCTTGGCCACATCCGAGCATTTGGCCTTGCCCGGCGTTGGCGTCTTGGTCAACGGCTGGTTCGCAGGCGCACGGCTGCCCAGCAGCGAAACCGCCTCGGCTGCTTCCATATTGGCCGCATAGTCGGAATCGGGGCTGTAAACAAGCGCATCTTCGCCGGTATCGGCGATCACATGGAATTCATGGGAGCCGGAACCGCCAATTGCTCCATTATCCGCCGCCACGGCGCGGAACTGCAGGCCGAATCGGTCGAAGATTTTCACGTAGGCGTCGTACATGATCTTGTACGACTTCTGCATGCCTTCCACGTCCCGATCGAAGGAGTAAGCATCCTTCATGGTGAATTCGCGACCGCGCATCAGACCGAAACGCGGGCGGCGCTCATCGCGGAACTTGGTCTGGATATGGTAGAAGTTGATGGGCAGCTGTCGGTAGGACTTGATCTCGGTCCGAACCACATCGGTAATGACCTCCTCCGAGGTCGGCTGGATAGCGTAGTCGCGGTTGTGACGATCCTTGACGCGCATCAGCTCCGGTCCCATCTTGTCCCAGCGGCCGGTTTCCTGCCACAGCTCGGCCGGTTGCACGACTGGCATCAGCAGTTCGATGGCACCGGCGCGGTTCATCTCTTCGCGGATGATGTTTTCCACCTTGCGGATCACGCGCAAGCCCATCGGCATGTAAGTGTAGATACCGGAACCGAGGCGTTTGATCATCCCGGCACGCATCATCAGCTTGTGACTGATGATTTCTGCATCGGACGGGGCTTCTTTAAGAGTAGAAATAAAAAATCGTGAAGCGCGCATGGCGGTGAATTCTTTTTAAAAAGAGAGGGTTATAATCGACTCAATTTTAAAGGATTAGCTGGCTGATGCATCCATTGCCGACACTTTTGACTCTCGCCGCCCCCGGAAAACCGGGTCGGCCTGACGCGCCCCTTACCAGGCGTGCAAAAAAATCCGTGATGGAGGTCGTCTAGCCGCAGAAAGTTTTGAGGTGCAACATGCTGGACCGTGAAGGCTTTCGCCCGAACGTCGGCATTATCCTGCTTAACGCCCATAACGAGGTGTGGTGGGGCAAGCGTGTGCGCGAACATTCGTGGCAATTTCCGCAAGGCGGCATCAAGTTCGGGGAAACACCCGAACAGGCAATGTACCGCGAGCTGGAAGAAGAAATCGGCCTGAAGCCGGAGCACGTCAAAATCATCGGACGTACTCGAGACTGGCTGCGATATGAGGTCCCTGACCGATTCATCAAACGCGAGGTACGCGGCCATTACCGCGGGCAGAAACAAATCTGGTTCCTGCTGCGCATGACCGGCCGCGACTGCGATATCAATCTGCGTCTGACTGATCATCCAGAATTCGATGCCTGGCGCTGGCATGACTACTGGGTGCCGCTCGATGTGGTGATCGAGTTCAAGCGCGATGTGTATCAGAAGGCATTGCAGGAGCTGTCGCGCTTCCTTGCCCGGTCGCAGGGTTCCCCGCGCCATGGCGGCCGCTACCTGCGGCACGGCCCCGGCGCCCCTCGCCAAGCGGCGGAGACTCGTCCTGTGGCAGCGAAACCGGAAAACAAGGAATAACCTGTTCATGTTGGCAAACATTTCATTGGCGGTACGCGCTGCTGCTGCGACTCTCCTTGCCGTCGCAGCCTTGCAGGCAAGCGCACAGTCGAAGTTCGATGAGGATTTCGACGACCAGAACAAACCGTGGGAAGAAATTGCAGTTCAGCTACCGCCGGCACCGAAGACAGAGAACCTGATTCCGTTTTACGTCAGCGCAACAGCCACCCAGCAATTTGCCATCGATACCGCTTCGGTGTCCGTCGGGGCGGACGGTGTTGTGCGCTATACCGTGGTCGCAACGAGCGAGGCTGGCGCGAAGAACGTAAGTTACGAGGGAATCCGGTGTCAGTCCTATGAGCGCAAGTTGTATGCTTTTGGACGGCCAGACGGCTCGTGGTCGCGCTCCAGGCGCGATAAGTGGGAGCGCATCGCCGGCAACACGGCAAACCGTTATCACGCGGCGCTGTTCAAGGATTTATTCTGCGACGAAACGGCAGTGGCGGGGAGTGCCAAGGATATCGTTGCCCGCGTGCGCCACAACAAATCGCTGGGCCCGCAGGACGCATATTGATAGAGGTTTCCGCTGCCATGATCGGCAGCGGAGGCCCCCGGTCAGGAAGACTGTTTACAACAATACCAGGTTGTCTCGATGGACAAGTTCCGGCTCCTCGACGAAGCCGAGGATGGATTCGATCTCATTCGATGGCCGGCGCATGATACGGCGGGCATCCGAGCTTGAATAATTGCTCATGCCTCGTGCAACCGGCTTGCCGTTTTCGTCGACGCAGGTGATTACGTCGCCGCGACCAAACTCGCCTGCGACTTCGATTACGCCGATAGGCAACAGCGACTTCCCTTCACCCGTCAGCTTTTTTACCGCTCCGGCATCCAGCACGACTTTGCCCGCCGTCTGCAAGTGATCCGCCATCCACTGCTTGCGCGCCGTCAGCTGCGCCGTCTGGGCGACCAATTGAGTACCAATCACTTCTCCACCAGCAAGTCGGGTCAGCACGTTCTCTTCCCGCCCCCAGGCAATTACAGTATGTGCGCCGGACGTTGCAGCTCGTTTGGCGGCAAGAATCTTGGTGAGCATACCGCCGCGCCCGATACCAGTCCCTGCTCCACCAGCCATTGCTTCCAGCGCTGGATCGCCGGCCTTTGCTTCGTGCACGAATTCCGCAGCCGGCTTCTTGCGCGGATCGGCTGTGTAGAGCCCTTTTTGGTCTGTCAAGATTACAAGGGCATCGCCTTCGATCAGGTTGGCGACAAGAGCTCCCAGCGTATCGTTGTCACCGAACTTGATCTCGTCGGTTACGACAGTGTCATTCTCATTGATGATCGGTACGACGCCGAGATGCAGCAAAGTAAACAGGGTCGAGCGGGCATTCAGATAGCGCTCCCGGTCGGCAAGGTCGGCGTGCGTCAGCAAAACCTGCGCGGTACGTATGCCATGGCGACTGAAACTGGTCTCGTAGATCTGCGCCAAGCCCATCTGTCCGACCGCAGCACATGCCTGAAGCTCGTGGATGCCGGTAGGGCGCTTCTCGAACCCGAGACGCTGCATGCCTTCAGCGATCGCGCCAGAACTGACCAGAACAACTTCCTTGCCAAGGGCGCGAAGCTGTGAAATCTGCTCAGCCCATTTGGCAATGGCAGCCACATCCAGTCCCTTGCCGTCGTTGGTAACGAGCGAAGACCCGACTTTGATGATGAGGCGTTTGGCTTTCTGAATGACAGAATTCATATTATTCGACGACCTTGAAACGCGGGTCGTCCGGATCAATCGTCGAGATACTGCGCGCCGATTCGGTAACGCGCGTTTCCGCTGCGCGGTGTTCCTTCTCGCGCTGTTCGGCAAGGTACTCGTAAATAGCGTTGATCAGGTCTTCGCAACCATCGCGGGTCAATGCGGAAATTTCAAACACCGGCCCCTTCCAGGAAAAGCGTTTGACGAAGTCCTTCACACGTTTAGAGCGCTCGTCGCCTGGAACCACGTCCAGCTTGTTGAGCACCAGCCAGCGCGGTTTGTCGAATAATTCCTCGTCGTATTTCTTCAATTCCTTGACGATCGCCTTCGCCTCCTTGACCGGATCGACATCAGCATCGAAAGGTGCAAGGTCAACAATGTGCAACAATAATCTTGTGCGCTGGAGATGGCGCAGGAACTGATGGCCGAGGCCGGCCCCTTCTGCAGCCCCCTCAATCAACCCCGGAATGTCGGCAATCACGAAACTCTTTTCATGGCCGACACGCACCACTCCAAGATTAGGATGAAGGGTAGTAAACGGGTAGTCGGCGATCTTCGGCCGTGCGTTCGACACTGCAGTGATAAACGTCGATTTGCCTGCATTGGGCATGCCTAGCAGGCCCACATCCGCCAATACCTTGAGCTCCAACTTCAACTCTCGATGCTCGCCGGGCTTACCATCGGTTTTTTGGCGTGGCGCACGGTTGGTTGAGGACTTGAAATGAATATTGCCCCAACCGCCCTCGCCACCCTTGGCCAGCAGCACGATTTGCTCGTGGTCGGTCAAGTCGGCGATGATTTCGCCGGTGTTGTAATCACTGATCAGCGTGCCTACCGGCATGCGCAGGAATACATCGTCCGCGCCTTTGCCGTAGCAGTCCGAACCACGTCCATTCTCACCACCCTTGGCGCGGTGAAGCTTGGAATAGCGGTAGTCGACCAAAGTGTTGATATTGCGGTCGGCAACCGCATAAATACTGCCGCCGCGCCCGCCGTCGCCACCATCCGGCCCGCCGAAGGGTCGGAATTTTTCGCGGCAAAACGACGCGACGCCGTTGCCGCCGTCGCCAGCGATGACTTCAATTTTCGCTTCGTCGATGAACTTCATGTTTTGCCGTCGAAAAGACGTATCAATTGAATTCTACAAACTAAAAAGGCCCTACCAGCGGCAGGGCCCTTGATCATAAGGCTTGCGCCTTCTGCCGAGATGTCAGTGCGACTTACGCCGGAACGACAGTCACGACATGGCGCTTCGCTGCGCCCTTGGTGGTGAATTGCACCTTGCCGTTGACCAGCGCGAACAGGGTGTGATCCTTGCCCATGCCGACATTTTCACCGGGGTGTACGCGGGTGCCACGCTGGCGGATGATGATGCCGCCGGCATTGATGGCCTGACCGCCGTAAACCTTAACGCCAAGTCGCTTCGACTCGGAATCGCGGCCGTTGCGCGTAGTGCCGCCGCCTTTTTTGTGTGCCATTTGATAGCTCCTTGCTTAACGGTTAGCTCGAACGCGAAATTACGCGTTGATCGAGACGATTTGGAGTTCGGTGTAGTTCTGGCGATGCCCTTGGCGCTTCTGGTAGTGCTTGCGACGGCGCATCTTGAAAATCTTCACCTTGTCGTGGCGACCGTGCGCCACTACCGTAGCCTGGACCTTGGCACCTTCAACCAGCGGCGCACCAAACTTGATGGCGTCACCGGAGCCCACTGCGAGCACCTGGTCGAGAGTGATTTCGGATCCAATGTCAGCCGGTATCTGTTCTACTTTGAGTTTTTCGCCAGCAGCAACCTTGTATTGTTTGCCGCCGGTTTTTATGACCGCGTACATGTGAAACCTCATCAAATGTTGTAAATGATTTCTCCCCGGAATCAGCTTGCGTCAGCAAGTCGAATCGAGAAAACTGCTGATTATACATAGACTTAGCCTCTCCGTCAAAACCAATTTCGGCGCATAACAAACGCTCCCTGGCTGAAATTTACCCGCACGACACCAAAACCTGTCAGCCGCGTGAAGCATCCCTCATCGTATAATTCACGCAAATTTACGATTTTTCCGGGTCTTTCATCTTGTCCGCCGCCCTTCAGTCTGCCAGCCAGAACAACATCACCCAACCGATTTCCGACGACATGGAAGCGGTTAACGCGGTTATCCGACGCCAGCTATATTCGGATGTGCCGCTGGTCAATCAGATCGCCGAGTACATCATCAGCGCGGGCGGCAAACGAATCCGACCGGTCCTGGTGCTACTCATGGCGAATGCCTACAGCTACCGAGGCACGCATCACCATGACCTGGCGGCCGTGGTCGAATTCATCCACACTGCAACACTGCTACATGACGACGTGGTTGACGAATCATCAATGCGGCGTGGCCGGAAGACAGCCAATGCGATGTTCGGTAACGCAGCATCCGTACTGGTCGGCGATTTTGTTTACTCGCGCGCCTTCCAGATGATGGTAGCCGTACAGAACATGCGCGTAATGGAGATTCTTGCCGACGCGACAAATGTGATTGCGGAAGGCGAAGTCCTGCAACTTCTGAACATGCACGATCCGGATGTGACAGAAGAGCGCTACCTGCAAGTAATTCGCTCAAAAACCGCAAAACTGTTCGAGGCAGCCGCACAGCTCGGCGCACTGATTGCAGGCGCGCCGGACGATGCGGTTGGTCGTGCCGCCGAATATGGCCGCTCACTGGGCACCGCATTCCAACTAATCGACGACGTGCTTGATTATTCCGGCAACGCCACAGATATCGGTAAGAATGTCGGTGACGATTTGCGCGAAGGAAAACCCACACTGCCTTTGATCTGGGTCATGCAAAATGGCTCCGCCGAGCAACGCCAGCTTGTGCGAGCCTGCATCGAGACCGGAGATGAGCAACATTTCGGCGATGTCCTTGCGGCAATCACGAGTTCGGGTGCACTTGATTACACGCGCCGCGCCGCCGAAAGAGCGGCACAGCAAGCATCACTTGCAATTTCTTCGCTACCGGTTAGCCAATTCAAGGATTCTCTGCTACAATTATGCGCTTTCGCAGTTGACCGAAACCATTGAGTTTTTTGTGGTTGCGGACATGCAATTCGGGGTGTAGCTTAGCCTGGTAGAGCGCTACGTTCGGGACGTA
>DASVLM010000059.1:0-5657 GCA_036384875.1 Noviherbaspirillum sp. | reverse complement strand
AGCTCGTTGTAGCCGTTGCCTTGGTGTTCCTTGGTCTTGGTACCGGACAGCGTCTTGTTCGCCGGGAGGGAGCCCGCGCCGCTGAAGGCCGGCGGCGTATGGGTACCGTTATGGACGACGCCGACGCAAATGGGCCGGTCGATGTCGCCTTCGAGGAAATCGATCAGCACTTCCTGCCCGATGCGGGGAATGTGCTGGATACCCCAGCCCGCTCCGGCGCTGGGACAGGCGACCCGCACCCAAGTGGATGAGCGCTCGTCGAAGCCCGCGCCGCCTTCCGGATGGTCTTGCGTTCTCTGCCAATGGAACTGCACGCGGATGCGGCCGAGTTCATCCGTGAAGACTTCCTCGCCTTGCGGGCCGACCACGGTGGCAGTCTGCGACCCGGATGCAGTGGGCTTGGCGTGCACTTCCGTATTGGCCGGCACAATCGGAATGCCGCGACGTACCGCGACAAAGCGATTGGTATAGGGCAGTGCGGGCTTGTCAGCGACAGAATCCGCCGCTGAAACGGCATTGTCGAGGATGTTGTTCTGCACAGCGAAGTGCAGTTCGGTGACGATGAACTGCCTGTCTTCCTGCTCGTCGTGATCGTGGATGGGATGGTCGCGCAGCTCGAAGGAGGAGCCAGCAGAAAGGCTGCGAACGACGCCTTCGCCGTTGAAGCGCTTCGCCGCAAGGTCGGCCGCCTGCTGGCGCAGGGTGGCGTAGCGTTCCAGTTCGTCGGTATCGGCGCCGTAATAGGGCGCTTGCGGCAGATAGCTGTGCAAGCCGTCGGCCAGGGCCAAGCCCTGTTCGCCGTGGTCGATGCGGCCTTCTGCCTGCGCGGAGAGGGCGGAAACCGGCCGGTAATCCCAGGACTGCAAGGAAGTGGAGCCTTGCACGATCTGGCTCGCGCTTTCCCAGGCGGTGATCGTGTCTTCCGGCTCCGTGCCGTCGGCGCGATGGAAGCGGATGACCGGTTGAGCGTCGTCATCGAGACGATTGGCATCGTCGAACAGCACCAGCGTGTGTTGCGGCGTTTCATCGTCGGCGCCGTTGAACATGAAGCGATACGAAATGCCTTCGTCGGCCAGCAGGCGGGCAATGAATACAAAATCGCTCTCGCGGTATTGCAGGCAGTAAGACCGCGTCGGATAGTCGCGCGATAGCTGATCGTCCACCGCAAAGCTGCGCGCAAAGACCGTGTTGGCGGCGATATGTTCTTCCAGCACGGCCGCAACGATCTGCGGCACGGACTTGTCCTGGAACACGCGGCTGTTCATCCGGTGCGAGAGCGTCGCCAATGCAGGCTCCACCAGCAAGCCATAGCGCGCAAAGCCGCCGTCGCCGCCGAGTTGCTTTGCCTGCGTGACGATGCCTGCCATCACGCGCTCGTCGCCGTCCGCCAGCAGCAGGCGGATTTCCACCGGCTGGCCGAGCAATTCCTTCAACTCGATGTGCATGTCCGCCGACAGGCATTCCAGTTCATAGCGATAACAGGAAGAGAGCGCTTCCGTGCCAGAGAGGCGATGCGGCAGCAGCAAGTCTGGTGCGATGCCGCTGTCGTCGGCAAAGCGCAGCCGGATCAGGCGGGCGTTCTGGGTGAAAGCCTCGCCGAATGAAGACAGCAGGGAAGAGAGCGACGAAGGGAGTGAATCAGAGGAGGGAAGGTCGAGGGACATGGGCATCCGGCATTGCAATAATGGCAATGCCGGATGATAGCAAAATGGAAATTTTTAGGCGAGGGCCGCGTGTCCCGATTCCTGCTTTCGGCATCGCGCAAAGTGGCACAAGCTGCGGCTTTGCAATTGCCAGTCCTACGGTGTTGCCTTACCATGCCTTGAGTTGCGTAGAGACAAGACCATCCCGCTTGCGCATTAACGAAAACGAAAGGTTGCATCAAATGAATGATCAGTTCAATCAGGATGTCGAAGCGCTTAGCCGACAAGAATATGCCGGCGCTTCCCAAGCGCTTCGCGGCATTGCTGAAGACACTGTGATGCGCAAGGTCGTCAAGTTCTACGGCAGGATGGATGAATTGATGCAGCCCAGTGATGCCGCCATCGCATGCACTGCCGGTTGCAGCAGCTGCTGCCACTCTCACGTCATGGCGAGCCCCGTTGAAATATTTGCGATCGTCGAGCATCTGCGCTCGCAAGGCGAAGCGGTGGTGGAAGAAACCATCGAGAAGTTGCGCGCCTATATTGCCCTGACATCAGGCCTCACCCGCCTGGAACACATTCGCACGCGTACGCCGTGCGTGCTGCTGCAAGACGGCCAGTGTTCAGCCTATGCGGTTCGTCCCATCGCCTGCCGCGGCCATCACTCCGCGGATGCAAGCGTTTGCCAGAGAGTGTTTGACGATCCCGCGTCCGAAGAAAGCGCGCCCATGTTCCACGACCGCATCGTGATTGCATCGGCATTCGACAATCTCGCGATCGCCATTCAGCATCAATCGAAACTGGACACGACGAACTACGAATTCCACGGCGCGCTTCTCGACGCATTGACGAACCCTTCCTGCTTCAAGCGATGGAAGCGCGGGAAGAGCGCATTCCCAAATGTGAAAGACAGATCGAACGCGGAAGAAGCGGCTGCATAAGGAATGATTAAGGAATGATTACCCTGCCAGCTCGCTGACAGATTATTCGCTTTCCCGCATCCGCAAAAAAGTTGCGAACTTCGGTAAACCAGTCGACGTAAGATCACGGTAGCGATACGTCACGGTGCTGCCGATCGCAGGCGGGTTGCGGCGCTGCTCATCGCTGAAACCGCTGCCCAGCCGCAAACGCCGGCCGTCCGATGTCATCACGACTAGCGCGCCGAGCATGCCCTCATACTTGCCCTTCCCCGGTTCATGCGCGACCACGACTGCTTCGGCATCGTGCTGTGGTTTCAATTTCAGCAGGACGTCAGAGCGTCCAACCTGCCACGCCGCATCGGCGCGGTGCAGCACCAGGCCCTCCCCGCCGTCACGGCTGACTTGCATCAGTTTCAGCTGCAGCGCTGCGTTGTCTTTTACACGCACCTGCGGCAAGACCTTCAGCCACGGCACGGCTGTCTGCGCTGCGATCGCCTGCAGGGCAGCGATGCGCGCGGTGAAATCGCCTTCCGCGTTCGGCAGCTCATAGAGCTGATACACGATGTGCTTCCATTCCGCGTCTACCGGTTCCTGCCGGCGTACCGCGGCGGACAAGCGCTCGAATGTGCGACGGCCCATCCACAGCTCGCCATCCAGCGGATGCGCAGGGAATGGCGCGGTGAACCAAGCAGGTGCGTGGATCAGCCTGCCGCTGCGAAAACGCAGGTTCTTGCCATCCCAATAGGCACGAACGCCGTCGAGCTTTTCGCTGACAAGGTAGCCGGCAGGGTTGTAACTGCTGGAATAGTGTTTGGCCAGCGGCAGTGGCGGCGGCGCCGTGTTGGCGCCAATCTGCTCGAAAGCGTATGCCGGCAGGGATACCTGCAGTGCGCCGCTTAGCAGCATGAGGGCCAGGAGGCGGCGCAACGGCGGGAGCTGGGTGGGCTTTATCAGTGACGAATCAAAGGAGGGCAGGTCGAGCAGCATGGGCATTCAACATTGCAATAATGGCAATGCTGGATGATAGCAAAATGGAAATTTCCAAGCGAGGTTAAGGGAGGTTGAATGGCCTTATCCCGCCACGTCCTGGAACCCACCCAGCACATGCGCCACATTCAACCCGATCTCCTCCACCGCATACCCACCCTCCATCACGAACAGCGTCGGCAACCCGAGGCCGGCGAGCTGCGCGCCCATGCGACGGAACTCCGGCGCGTCGAGCTTGAACTTCGAAATCGGATCGCCGGCGTAGGTATCGACGCCCAGCGAAATCACCAGCGCATCCGGCGCGTAAGCCGTGATGCGCCGGCACGCCGCATCGAGCGCCGCGAACCACTGATCGTTGCTGCTGCCCGCCGCCAGCGGATAGTTCTGGTTGAAGCCTGCGCCCTCGCCCGCGCCCGTCTCGTCCGCGTGGCCGAGGTAGAACGGGTATTCCGTCTTCGGGTCGCCGTGGATGGACTGGAACAGCACATCGGCGCGGTCGTAGAAGATGGATTGCGTGCCGTTGCCGTGGTGGTAGTCCACATCGAGGATCGCCACGCGCGACGCGCCGCCGTCGAGGAAGGCCTGCGCGGCGACGGCGGCATTGTTGATGAAGCAGTAGCCGCCGAGGAAATCGGGGCCGGCATGGTGGCCGGGCGGACGGCACAAGGCGAAGGCGGCGCGCGCGCCTTCTGCAATGCGCCGCTGCGCCGTCAGCGCCACCTCCGCGCCCAGCCGCGCGGCCTGCCAGGAGCCGGAGGTGAACGGCGTGCCGCTGTCGTAGGAATACAGCCCCAGCTGCGCGATGAAATTGTCCGGCTCGACATCGTGCCGAAAGCCGCGGATCGGCCACACAGCGGGAATCGCATCGCGCGTGTTGCCCAGCGCCGTCCAGCTCTCCCATGCGCGTTCGAGGAAACGCAGGTAGCGCGGCGCGTGCACGCGCTCGATGGGCGCGAGCGGGAAGCTCTCGGGTGCAGAAACCGGGCCGATGCCCTGGTCGGTGACGGCCTTGAAAATGTAGTCGGCGCGCTCGGGCTTTTCAAAGCAGGGGACGAGTTCGCCGCGGTAGAACTCGAATTGGCCGCGGTGGAGGTGGTGGTGGGGGGTGTAGATGATGTGCATCGTGAAAATGATTCTGCCTAGATACAAAGCTGGACAATTCTATTTATTTTGAATTGCATTCCATTGACCAGAGTATTGAATAACTTGATACTTTCCTTAAAGTAATTTCCAACCTTTTGCTCATAAATTCTATGACAGATGCATTGCAAGTTTTTGCAGACACTATCGCCGCTGGCACAGCAACGATTGACATACCAATGCTAGAAGCAATGCGGGGGCTTTTCGGTACTCGTTTCCATACCCGATCGGTTCCGTATTTAAAACACGAGAGACCGCCTTTTATCCGCAATGCATATGGAAAAGGAGAAGACACCTCGCATGTTGCATACGCTGGCTTTATCAACCCAGACAATCCACCAAGCGGACCGTATGGAGGTACAAGCCTTGTTTGGTTTCCTCATGAAGAGGGTAGTCTCATCGCTTTCGGTATTGGCACACGTGGTCTAAGTCCTGATGAAGGCATTCTTACTCGCCCGGGCCATCGTAGACGTATCGCTAGCTTACGCCGACATTTAGTCGGCATTGGTGCCGATGTTGCGTGGGCTCGTCAAGACCCAGCAACAATTGGCGTTCCAGTACCAGATTTGGTCACGAAAAATCTCCCACAATGGGAATATGTATTTCGTCGATACGGGAATGAGCTTTATTGTCTGACCTCTGTTCCTAAAGACAATCCTTCTAAGGCAAGACAAATCGTTCAAGCATTTCTTGACCTCTATGCTTACGAACGAAATTGGGAAGCGCTAAAAGACTGCAAGGAAGAATTTAACGTTTTTATTTCCCAACTCAACGCTAATTGGCTTTCGACACCCGATATTTTGGAAATCACCCGCCTGTTAACACAGCGTCGTTTTGTTGTATTAGAAGGACCACCTGGCACAGGTAAGTCGCGTATCGCTGAAAAAATCTTGACCGAATATTATGACAAAAAAGGCTTAGTAACACAGTTCCATCCGTCTACGACTTATGAGGACTTTGTAGCTGG
>DASVLM010000058.1:0-3946 GCA_036384875.1 Noviherbaspirillum sp. | reverse complement strand
TTCACCAACAACATCCCGCAGCGCGACGGCGGCACCCACCTGACCGGCCTGCGCGCCGCCATGACGCGCGTCATCAACAAATACATCGACGAAAACGACTTTGCCAAAAAGGCCAAGGTGGAAATCGCCGGCGACGACATGCGCGAAGGCCTCACCTGCGTGCTCTCCGTCAAGGTGCCCGAGCCCAAGTTCAGCTCGCAGACCAAGGACAAGCTGGTGTCTTCCGAAGTGCGCGGCCCGGTCGAGGAAATCGTCGCCAAGACCCTGACCGACTTCCTCATGGAAAAGCCCAACGACGCCAAGATCATCTGCGGCAAGATCGTGGAAGCCGCGCGCGCCCGCGAAGCCGCGCGCAAGGCCCGCGAACTCACGCGCCGCAAGGGCGTGATGGACGGCCTGGGCCTCTCGGCCAAGCTGGCCGACTGCCAAGAAAAAGACCCCGCCCTGTGCGAACTCTACATCGTCGAGGGTGACTCCGCAGGCGGCTCGGCCAAGCAAGGCCGCGACCGCAAATTCCAGGCCATCTTGCCGCTGCGCGGCAAGGTGCTCAACGTGGAAAAAGCCCGCTTCGAAAAAATGCTCTCGTCCGAGCAGATCACCACACTCATCGCCACGCTGGGCACCAGCATCGGCGCCGACGAATTCAACATCGACAAGCTGCGCTATCACCGCATCATCATCATGACCGACGCCGACGTGGACGGCGCCCACATCCGCACCCTGCTGCTCACGCTGCTGTATCGCCAGATGCCGCTGCTGGTGGAACGCGGCCACGTCTACATCGCCCAGCCGCCGCTCTACAAGGTCAAGCACAACCGCGACGAGCGCTACCTGAAAGACGACGTGGAAGAAGCCGGCTACATGATGCAGATCGCCTTGAACGAAGCCGCGCTCGTGCCCACCGAAGGCGCCAACCCCATCACCGGCGACGCCCTGGCCGAACTGGTGCGCCAGTTCAACACCGCCAACGCCATCATCATGCGCTTGACGCGCGCCTACGACACCGAAGCCCTGGCCGCCATCATGAACGGTGTCACCCTGAAGCTGGACACCCAGGCCGACGCCGAGGCCAGCGCCGCCGCCCTGGCCCAAGCCATGAACGACCCCGCAGTGACGGTGCAAGCCACGTCGGACGAACTAAGCGACAAGCACATGCTGCGCATTAACCGCCTGTTCCACGGCAATATCAAGGTCAGCACCATCGACGCGGACTTCGTCCACGGCCCCGACTACGCCGCCCTGGCCAACGCCGCCGCCACCTTCAAGGGCCTCATCGGCCAAGGCGCCCTGGTGCGCCGCGGTAGCGGAGAAAAGACCAAGGAACTCGCCATCACCGACTTCCACCAAGCCATGACCTGGCTGCGCGAAGAAGCCGAGCGCGGCGTCTCCAAGCAGCGCTACAAGGGCTTGGGCGAGATGAACCCAGAACAACTGTGGGAAACGACGATGGACCCGACCGTGCGGCGTTTGCTGAAGGTGCAGATCGAAGACGCCATCGCCGCAGACCAGATATTCACGACCCTCATGGGCGATGATGTTGAGCCTCGGCGGGCTTTCATTGAATTGAATGCGCTACAGGCTGGGAATATTGACGTTTGATAATGTAGGTTCTCAAAGAAAGTGAAAATTTTCTTACCTACATGAAAATAATATCTCATCCATGGTGAAAATTACCTACATGGTGATTAGCGATTCCAAAAGGCTCGGCAATGGCTAATCCCTCCGTACATGATCGTCAACGCCGCGTCAAAAACGTGCTTGCCAGTTGGTCGCTCGAAGGGTTCCAACCCGACGTCGATTATCTGGCACTACTTGACCGGTATGTCAGTGGTGAGCTGACGACCGCGCAAATTAGCGTAATCACTGACGCTGCATTTCGGATCAAAGGTTCCGAACTCGGCGGCCACCTGCTACCAAAAAAACCATGTTCCTGAACCACCGATCCGCGATCATTAAATCAGCGCCGCCAGCAATAGCGGCGCTTTTTTTATTGTGAAACAAATTTCAATCTTTGACTATACAAAAAGCATTATTTCGTTAGTACAGAACATAAGTATTTGATTTAATTGGAGATTATTTCATTTCTTACTTGCCCGAAATGTGGAAATAAACTACTCTTTAGCGACTGAAAAACTAGCCTGAGAAGAATCTTGACGCATCCGCTCGGACAGCAAATGCGAAGTTATCGCAAGCGCTTGAAATGGAGTCAGAAGGCGGTCGCGGAGGCGAGCGGGTGCAGCGAGACCTATCTGTCTCGTATCGAGAACGGCCTCGCGAGGCCGCGTAACAAAGAGTTGTTGGAAAGATTCGTTGATGCCTTGCAGCTGAAGCCGGCCGAACGTCGCGGCCTACTGAATGCCGCAAGTCAATCGCAACGGGTTATTAGGCTGAAGGCGAATCTCACGCCCCGGGCATTCACGCTTATCCACCGACTCGTCGGGATAATTGAAACTGCTACGGACGACGGATTGAGCCATATCGAAGACCTTTTCCCCGAGGAGCCAGGAGAAAACTAGCCCGCCCACGTCTTACCATTTGCAGTCGCTTCACTCATCAAGCAAAACAGTTTGAGGTCGTGTCACGCCTCCACGGCTCGCATATAGAAACCATGCGGGGAACATCGATGTAATACGGAAGGAGATTTACATGTAAAAAACAAGCGGAACAAACCCCTGGAGGCCTGTCCCGCCTGCCCAGATAACTGACGTTACCCGGCTCACAAATCGAAGTATCGTCTCCTTCTGGTCAGCGGTCAAGGCCCCCTTTTGCCTATCGAAACGTCAAGCCACCGGGCTTGCTATCAGTTCCCCGGTGGCAGAAAGGGATTGTCATGACCAAAACTGATGTGAACCTGCGGCCTCCCGCGGCCGTAGCGGGGTACCCATTCGCCCAAAAAGAGGGATCGCATTCGGCAAAATCAAGGGCACGCGAGCCGATTAGCCGTTCGCGCGGCCAAATGCGCGGGAAATTCCCCTCGATTAAGGCGGGGCGAATGATCCATTGCGAAAGTTTGCTGGAGCTGGATCTCGCCGTAGTGCTCGAATTTTCCAAGGCGATTGTTCGTTACAGGGAGCAGCCGCTAACCGCGCATTACGTATTTGACGGGCGCATTCGCCGATACACGCCCGACTTCGAAATAACGCTTGCTAGCGGTGAAACTATCTTGATCGAAGTGAAGCCCGCACAAAAGCTGCTCGACGAGCAGGAGCGCAAGCGTTTCGAACAAATTGCCGATCACTTCGCTAGGCAAGGACAGCGATTTGCGATTTTGACCGAGCTGGAAATTCGTCAGACGGTGTTGCTCGCAAACCTGAGATGCCTGTTGCGGTATCGCGGGTCGCCTTGGTCGCAGTACGAGCGGCGTCGATTTCGCGGCGCGGCTGCAGGCCGTGCAAGAAATAACTTTTCAAGATGCCGCCAAGTTACTCGGTGGTGATCTTCACGTTTGGCAATCAATCGATCAGGGACTGCTCTTCTGCGACCTACGCAAATATCTGAGCGGGCAGACCCTTTTGACGACTTCAGAAAAGGAATACCAATATGAATACCTTCATCTTCAAAACTGGAACGAGGGTGGAAATTGATGGCCGGCGATTCCGCATCGTGCGCATCTTCGCCGATGGCCGCGTACAGTTGGAATCGGAAATTGATGGGGTGCTAACTTATTCGACGCTCGATCAATTGCATCGTGACTATGCCGAGAGACGCCTTCGGATTTATCAAGAAGAACCGCACGATGGCGAAGCAGCGCAACAATTGGGCAGGTCATTGTCGACCTTCCCCGAGCCGGTTCAAAAAGAAGCTATTCGCAGGAAGCGCTATCTTGATTTCTTCAGCGAATTCGGCAAATTTATATCTACCCCTGTGCTCTTGAAGCCGTTGATCGATGAATGCGCCAGGCTGATCAACGATACCAAACTACCCAGCGCAATCACTGCCTATCGAT
>DASVLM010000057.1:0-4779 GCA_036384875.1 Noviherbaspirillum sp. | reverse complement strand
ATCTCCTAGCCATCATGAAAAAACTCTTTGCGCTTCTCGCGCTCGCGGGTGTCGCCAACCTCGCCGCTGCGGCGGACTTGGTCGGCAATGCCGATGCGGCGAAAAACAAGGTTGCCATGTGCATCGGCTGCCACGGCATTCCCGGCTACAAGGCCACCTTCCCTGAGGTTTACCAGGTGCCCATGCTCGGCGGCCAGTCTGCCAAGTACATCGAATCGGCGCTGAACGCCTACAAGAAGGGCGACCGCAAGAACCCGAGCATGCGCGGCATCGCAGGCGGCCTGTCCGACCAGGACATCGCCGACGTCGCGGCCTACTACGCACAGCAGAAATAAGGGGACAACAATGAAAAAGATGCTCGCAGCTGCTGTTGCGCTGCTTTCGCTGAATGCATTCGCTGGCGGCAATATCGAAGCCGGCAAGGCTGCCACCGAGAAGTACAGCTGTGCTTCCTGCCACGGCAAGGATTTCAACAGCCCGATCGATCCAACTTATCCGAAGCTGGCCGGCCAGCACCAGGATTACCTGGAGCATGCGCTGATCGAATACCAGCGCGGCACTTCCGGTCCGAACGGACGCGGCAATGCGATCATGGGTGCGCAAGCCAAGCCGTTGTCGCACCAGGACATCAAGGATATCGCTGCCTACCTGCACAGCCTGCCGGGATCGCTGGTCCTGCGCAAGTAAGCATTTCAGGCATCAAGAAAAAAGCCACGGCGTTCCGTGGCTTTTTTGTTTTCGCGCGGGTTATTTTCGTCGCACGCAATCGATATACGCCGCACCATCGGGCGGAAGGCCGGAGCGTTGGGAATTCCAGATCATTTCGCCCAGACACTCCATCATGGCGTGATGCGCTTCATGTTCCGAGTCGAGGCGTTGCGCCAGTCCGAGAAAAGCGGCGCGTATGCCGGGCGGCTGGTCGATCGACACCTGTTCGGCGATTGAAAGGTGCATCGACAGGTGCAGGAAGGGATTGGTCTGTCCGCGCTCCACCGAGTAGTCCCCCGCCAACGCTTCCTCCACATTCGACAACGCATCGTCATACTCGCCGTGTTGCAGAATCCAGTCACGTGCAATCGCTTCCAGCGGGGTCAGGATTTCGCCGGCGCGCATCTTGCGCCAGGTTTCGCAGAAGAATCGACGGACGTCGTGCTGGGAGGGGGTAAACATCGTTCAGGCAATAAATGCGTCAAAGCGGCCATTGTACGCCGCTTGTCGCGCGGACTTCGGCGGGCTCACACGCCTTTGTCGGGCGTAGGCGTCTTGTCCTTGTATTCGCACTGGTCGGCGATGATGCAGTTCCAGCACTGCGGCTTGCGCGCGATGCAGGTGTACCGGCCGTGCAGGATCAGCCAGTGATGCGCATCGTGCCGGAATTCTTGCGGCACGAATTTCAACAGCTTGCGCTCCACTTCTTCCACATTCTTGCCTGGGGCAATATTCGTGCGGTTCGCAACGCGGAAGATATGCGTGTCGACTGCTATCGTTGGTTCGCCGAATGCAGTGTTCAGTACCACGTTCGCCGTCTTGCGTCCCACGCCGGGCAGGGCCTCTAGCGCTTCGCGCGAACGCGGCACCTCGCCGCCGTGTTTTTCCAGGAGGATGCGGCAGGTTTCAATCACGTTCTTCGCCTTGGTCCGGTAGAGACCGATGGTGCGAATGTATTCCGTCAATCCCTCAACACCCAAAGCGTGGATTGCCGCCGGTGTGTTGGCGACAGGGTAGAGCTGTCGCGTCGCCTTGTTCACCGACACATCCGTCGCTTGCGCAGAGAGGATCACCGCGATCAGCAGTTCGAATGGCGTCGTATATTCGAGCTCGGTCGTGGGATGTGGATTGGCTTCGCGAAAGCGGCGAAAAATCTCGAGACGCTTCTCCGGGTTCATTCGTTCCTCGCTTCTTCTTCGTTCCGGCGCTCGGCAGCGGCTCTTTCCTTTTGCAGCCGGGCACGTTCCATCGCCGCCTGGATGATGGCCTTTTTGCGCTCCTGCGCCGCTCTTTCTTCCGGCGTCATCGCGCTCTCGGCTTCGACCGCTTTCAGCTTTGCCGCAGCTTTCGCTGCGAGACGCGCGTCGTTCTCTTCCTTGTCGCGCCGCAGCCGGAACGTGCGGAAATCGTGACGCGCGCGCGCAGCATCCGCCTGCTCCTGCGACCATGCATCCCAACCGGTCTTGCCGGGCGTGGCTTCGACCATCGCGATGCAATCGACCGGGCAGGGCGCGACACAGAGGTCGCAGCCGGTGCAGAGTTCCGGTACCACGGTATGCATCTGCTTCGCCGCGCCGACGATGGCATCGACCGGGCAGGCCTGGATACAAAGGGTGCAGCCGATACAGGCAGTTTCATCGATGACGGCCACAGGCCGCGGGCGTTCGATGCCGTTGACCGGATTGAGCGGAATCACCGGTTTGCCGAGCAGCGCCGCCATTCGCGAGACGCCTTCCACGCCGCCTGGCGGGCATTGGTTGTAGGCGGCCTTGCCTTCCGCTACCGCTTCGGCGTATGGACGACATGCCGGATACCCGCATTTCGTGCATTGCGTCTGTGGCAGAAGGTCTTCAATCTGGTCGGCCAGTGATTTCATGGCGGTGATGGACACGGCGGGGCTTTGCGAGGAAAACCAGAATTATCCGAGTAAACGGCGCTCGCTTCAAACGAAACGGCAAGAAAAAAGGCCGTTTCCCATGCGGGAACGGCCTTGGAGAGGAAACTGTACGTTACGTTCAGGCGTGGGCGCGAATGAATTCCGAAATCTTCGGGCAGACCATCTCGCGCCAGCGGCGGCCGGAGAAAATGCCATAGTGGCCAGCCTTGGGCACGGTGTAGTGCTGCTTCTTGAACTTCGGCAGTCCAGCGCACAGATCGTGCGCTGCCTGGGTCTGGCCGGCACCGGAAATATCGTCCAGTTCGCCTTCAATGGTGAACAGCGCGACGTTCTTGATGTCTTGCGGGCGCACCAGCTTGCCCTCGACTTCCCACGTGCCCAGCGGCAGGCGGAATTCCTGGAACACCGTCTTGATGGTTTCGAGATAGTACTCGGCCGGCATGTCGAGCACGGCATTGTACTCATCGTAGAACTTGCGATGCTCTTCCGCGGATTCCTGGTCGCCTGCACGCAGATGCGTGTAGAAGTCCCAGTGGCTCTGCGCATGGCGGCCCGGATTCAAGGCGATGAAGCCGGCGTGCTGCAGGAAGCCCGGATAGACCTTGCGGCCGAAACCGGGATAGTTCGCCGGCACGCTGTAAATCACCTTGTTTTCGAACCACGAGAAAGGCCGCTTGGTGGCGAGATTGTTGACTTCAGTCGGCGATTTGCGCGGGTCGATCGGACCGCCCATCATCGTCATCGTCTTCGGCAGCTTCGGATCATTGGCGCTGGCCATCAGCGAAATCGCGGCAAGAACCGGCACTGTCGGCTGGCAGACGGAAATGACGTGAACGTCCGGGCCGAGGCGACGGATGAAGTCCTGCACATAGTAGATGTAGTCGTGCAGGTGGAATGCGCCTTCGGAAACCGGAACCATGCGGGCATCGGTCCAGTCGGTAATGTACACATCCTGGTTCGGCAGCAGTGCGCGCACGGTGTCGCGCAGCAGCGTGGAGTGGTGGCCCGACAAGGGTGCAACCAGCAGAACGGTCGGTTGCTTCAGGCTGGCGAATTGCTTGTCGCTCAGATCCTTCTTGAAATGGATCAGGCGGCAGAACGGTTTTTGTTCAGCGACTTCTTCGAACACGCCGACGGACTTGCCTTCGACGGGAACGGTCTTGATGCCGAATTCGGGCTTTTCGTAATCCTTGCCGAGTCGGTACATCAATTCATAGCCGGCCGCGATACGTTGCGCGAACGGCGTGTGTGCTAGGGGCGATACCGGGTTCGTGAACAGCTTGGCAGAAGCTTCCGCCCATTGGATCAGCGGGTTCAGGAAAGTGCGGTTCAGCTCGTGGAATTGGTAAAGCATATTGGCCTCTTACAAGTGGTACCGGTGTCGCAAGATTCTGCAGTGAAACCCCCGTTGCTGCAATGCATCAAATACAAGATTCGAAAATTTCTCGAAAGGCGTATCTTTCATGCATCCGGAAAGAGAAATCGTATCAATTTCCTATCACCGAAAAAACGCACGTCTGTTCGGTTGTTCCAGAGAAACATAACACAATCCCGGTGCAGTTGTTACTAAGCAGTTTCCGCAAACTCATCGGTCCATGTTTTATATGGGTGCCGGCGGCGCAAAATCCATATCCGTTGAGACACTGCTCACATCCTCTACTATGCCAATCAGAAATGCAGCATGAAGCGTGCCGGAATTGGTATTTGCGCTCTCAAGTCACTGCTTCTGTATGGTTTTTCGCCGCTGGAGAACCAAGAACGGAAGATGAAGCGGCCGCCGATTTGGGCAATGGCGCTTCGCTTTGTCGCTCTGTTTTGTAATATTTACTCAAGCGCGCGTGAAGTGAACGATGTATGAGCATTATTGAGAATGCCGGGGAAAACGTTGCGAGAGGAACACAAGTCCCCGCACCTGAATGGAGACGTCGGGCGGATTTTTATCGACATCGGGATTGGAGACGTCGAAATTTATCGATATCGGGGAGCCGGGCGGGAATGTCGGTATTGCACCAACACCTGTGCACTGTGGCGTCGTAAAAACAAACGCCCCGGCCGTGTCGGGGCGGGGCGTTGTCTGCAGTATCGAATGCGGATCAGTCGAACACCGGGGTTTCCACGCCAAGTACTTTGTGCAGCTTCGGCGATGTGGTGGTGTACTGCATGTGGATCTTCTT
>DASVLM010000056.1:0-26082 GCA_036384875.1 Noviherbaspirillum sp. | reverse complement strand
GCATCCGGTTTGTGCGAGTAATTTGTCGCGGCGATCGAAAAGTAGGGGGGCGAATCCATGTCGCCGGCAGGCGGCAGGCGGAACAGCCCGGTTGCCACGGGTTCGCCGCGCCTGCCGGAAAGCGCGATGGCTTGCTCCTGGCTGCGCAATGCAGCCGCATCCAGGGCATTCAGGGAATTGCCGGCGTCGAAAGACATGCTGTCGCGTTGCCGGATTGTTGCGGAGTGGCTGTCGGCGTTCGATCCGAAGCGGCGGAATGCGATCGCATAGATATACGGGTGGCGTTCCAGCAATGGATCGGTAATCGCGTGGAACTGATCCTCGTGCACGAGAAGGCCGGTGGCGAATGCGCGGTTGAGGTCATCGAACAGGCCGACGACGTGCTGCAGGCTGTTGTCGAACGCGTAGAGAAGCTGGTGTGACTTGCTCAGAAAGATCCGCTCTTCTTCCCGGTTCTCCACGCTTTGCAGCCACAGCGAAAGGATGCTGTTGATGGCAATGCCGCCCCCAAGAATGAGAACGGCAGACATGCGCAGATGGGACCACTGTCTTTCCCAGGAATTGATACGCTTCATCCCATGCCCATTGTGAATATTGGTATGAATTCATGCTACGTTGCCAAGAATGCAGCGACGTATGATCTGAATCAAAATTTACCCATCTCCTCAAGGATTCTCGTGAGGGTTCGCGCACATGTCGACGATTTCCACAAGGATGTTTCTATCAGTCATCGAAACCTTGCGCTTTGCGCGTTCTCAAACCACAGGCCGACATCGATTTCCAATCCATTGCACGGGAAGGACAATGTGTGGACAGGCGCGGCAGCGACTTGAGTAGCGGGCCCAACATCACCTGCATTCGCGCCCTCAGATCGATCCTCTTTTTCGGGAAAATGCGATGAAGCAGACACAACCACCCGGAAGTACCTTCCGCCCCGGCCGCCACCTCGAAGTGCTCGACGAACCGGTGCACGATCCTTACCTCGAACGCGGCAAATTATCCGAACCTGCGGTGTGCGCAGACTGCGGCGCGGTGTATCACCAGGGACGCTGGCAGTGGATCACGCCGCCGGTCGGCGCTCTGCATACGCGCTGCGCGGCATGCCGGCGCATCCATGAACATCTGCCGGCAGGCTATGTCACGATCGAAGGGCCGTTCGCGCAATCGCATCGCGACGAATTGCTCGCCATGGTGCGCCATATCGAAGAACGCGAGAAGGCCGCGCATCCGATGAAGCGCATCATGGATATCGAAGAGCAGGGCAACGCACTGCAGATCACGACGACGGATATTCATCTTGCGCGCACTATCGGCGAGGCATTGCACAATGCCTATCATGGCGAGCTGGATTTTCATTACAACAAGGATGAATATCTACTACGCATTCGATGGCGCCACTAGCAGGCCGTCAATCAGGAAGAAGGTATTCGCCGCAAAGAGCCGATACTGCACTTCTCGCTGCGGCGCTGGCGCGGACGGTTGCGCTCCAGTCGTCGCCGGCGGTTGCAAGCGTATCCCCGATTTCCAGCGTGATGGCAACGTGGCGCGGCAGCCAGGTGCCGTCGCGCAAGGCATCGCGCGTGCCGCGCAAGCCCGCGGCGACGACCGGCGCGCCGGCCTTGGCGGCGGCGATGAACGCTCCTGCATGAAACGGTCTTAAACCGGCCTCGCGGCGGAAGGTGCCTTCGGGGAAGACCACCACGTTTTCTCCGCGCTTTAGCGCAGCCGTCATCTGTTCCACATCCTGCATGCTGCGAGTCACATCGGTACGTTCCACGAAAAGCGATCCCAATCCGGCGAGCAGGGCACGCATCGCGGGCTGGCTCGCGAATTCACGCTTGGCAGCGAATGCGTAACCCGGTGCCGCCGGCAGCAGGGCGGTGAGTGCAATCGCATCGAGATAGCTGGAGTGATTGATGACCAGCACATGCGGTGCGCTCGGCAGGCGTTCGATGCCTTGCGCGGCAAGCGGCACGCCGGCAAGGCGGAACATCAGGCGCGCGCCGGCGCGTGCGAGTCGGCGCCCGAGCGGAGGCCGATGCAGCGCGATGACTGCAATGCCGCATGTCAGCACGAGCGGTGCGAAGAGCAGCCAGGCATAGCAACCGTAGGCCAGCGCAGCAAACCGGCGTGCACCGATCTTCACGCGCGCCAGTGCGGCATCGGCCGCGAAGCGCGCGCTGTGCATCCAGGGCAAGCCGCTGGCATACGCCGCCTTGCCTTGCTCGTAGGCTTCGCGGCTGGCGAGACGGCGGATCTTGCCGCTGGACGTTTTCAGCACCGAATGCGGCGGCACCAGCACGATGTCATCCGCCGGCATGCCGATGACGTCCACTGCCGTCTGGTTCAACACTTCGCGCAGTCGGGTGCGTGCAGCGTCGTCGTGTTCGCGGGTTTCGGCCATGATCACCAGCCTTTCGCTGCCGCTGGCGGGATCGGTGCTGCCGAATACCGCGACGCAGCCCTTGCGGATGCCGGGCAGGTTGCCTGCCGCCTCTTCAAGGTCGTACGGATAGAGGTTGCGTCCGCCGTGTTTGATCAAGTCCTTGATGCGGCCCGTCACATGCACTTCGCCTTCAGCCATGTAGGCATAGTCGCCGGAGTCGAGCCAGCCGTCGTGGAAGAGACGAGCGCTGGCCGATGGATTCCGGTAGTAGCCGGCGGTAGCGGAGGGGCCGCGAAATTCCAGGCGGCCGATGCAGCGCTCGGGGGCTTCGCTGCCGGCCTCGTCAATGACGCGTATGTCATGCCCCGGCAGCGGGCGGCCGCAGGAGGGAATCGCCAGCGCGGAAGAATCATCCGCCGTCGCGGGTATTGCCTTGCCTTCGCGCATGAAGGCCTCGCGCTGGATATGGTCGATGCGAGGGCCTCGTTCCGGTGGCGGGAATGCAAGGCCGACCGAGTTCTCCGCAAGTCCGTAGACAGGCGTGAGCGCATTCCGCCGGAAGCCGCACTGCGCGAAGCGAGCGGAAAACGCCTCCAGCGTCGATACGCTGACCGGTTCAGCACCGTTGAGTGCGAGGCGCCAGCTCGACAGATCGATACCCGCGAGCGCTTCGTCGCCGATATGCCGAACGCATAACTCGTAAGCAAAGTTCGGCGCAGCAGAGATGGTGCCGCGATGGCGCGTGATTGTCTGCAGCCAGAGCGCGGGGCGCGCGAGGAAGGCGAGCGGCGGCATCAGTACCAGCGGAATGCCGTGGTACAGCGAGCCGAACCAGGCGCCGATCAGGCCCATGTCGTGATACAGCGGCAGCCAGGATACGAACACATCGCTCGGCACGACCTGCGCCGCCTTGCCGAGTGCGCGGATATTGGCGAGCAGGTTGTCGTGCGTGAGCGCCACGCCCTTCGGATCGCCGGTGCTGCCGGAGGTGTACTGGATGAAGGCGATGTCGCCTCCCTGCGCGCGATGTCGCGGCGGCTCGGCAGGCGCACGTAGTTCGGAAGGCGTGACAACTGCGGCCAGTCCCGGCACTGCGGCCTGCAGCATACGCGCCACCGGCTTTGCCTGTTCCACCGTGACGATCAATGCCGTCTCCGCGTTCGACAGGATGCGTGCGTGCCGCTTCAAGTGGTCCTCGATCTGTGCCATGCGCGCCGGTGGATAGATGGGCACCGGAATGCAGCCGGCCATCATCGCGCCGAAGAAGCAGGCGAGGTAATCGCGACCGGTGGGCAGCATTAATGCCACTGCCTGCGCGGGGAGCAGTCCGCGCGTAGCGAGGCCAGAGGCGACGGCGCGTGCATCGTCGAGCAAATCCCGATGACGCAGCGGCGATTCGCGGTGCTGTTCGTCGTGCAGGAGGATGTGTACGGCGTCGGGTTCGCGTGCTGCGTGCCATTCGAGCACGTCTACCAGTGTGCTCGCTTCGTCAGGCAAGGCGGTTGCCTGCGTGCGCGCCAGCAGCGGCGATGCAGTCGGCTCCTCTTCGCGCGGCGCCTGCCCGAGGAAGTGCAGAAGGTCGCGCGGCGTATCCGCTTCCGACAAGGCCTGTGCGGGAAGTTCGACGCCGAACGCCTTGCCGACACGCTGCACGAGTTCCACGCGCGCCAGGCTGTCGAGCCCAAGGTCGCGTTCCAGCGAGGTGTGGAGCGTGACCTCGCACGCATGGCCGGGATGCGCTTCCTGCGCCAGCTTGCCTACGATGGCCAGCAATTGCTCTGCGGTCCCGTTATCCGCGCGGAATTCGTTCATGGTGGTGTGCGCCGTCATTGGATTGCTTCACCATAAATCGGTGCAAGCGTGTTCCTCCTTGGCGCAGATCAAACATGCGCGCGGTCCCGGCTTATAACCTGAACACAGCATCTTTCGATACCGTGTTGCAGTGTTGCATGCCGGCGGAAAGCGAAGAAGTGAAGCCATGCGGAATGAAACTGTCGATGCTGTCGATGCAGCTGCCTGGGAGCACTTCCGGCATGGGGCGGATATCGGCATACGCGGCCAGGGCGCAACGAGGAACGAAGCCTTCGAACAGGCCGCGGTTGCCCTGACCGCCATCGTGACCAGACCGGCGCGGGTGCGCCCGCTGGAGGCTGTGACGCTGCATTGCCAGGCTGGCGACGACGAGTTCCTGTTCATGGACTGGATCAACGCGGTGATTTTCGAGATGGCGACGCGCAACATGCTGTTTCGCCGCTTCGAAGTAACGACGACCACGGGCGGCTTGCGCGCGACCGCGTGGGGCGAGCAGGTCGACGTGGCGCGTCATCATCCAGCCGTCGAGCCCAAGGGCGCGACCTTTACCGAGTTGAAGGTCTGCCAGACACCGGGCGGCAGGTGGACCGCGCAATGCGTGGTCGATGTGTGAACAACGCGCGAGGCGGGCAATGGATACCTCGGGAATGATCCGGCAATCGCATACCACGTGGGAAATTCCCGCGAGCGGCGCAATGCGCGTACCGGCCATCATCTAGGCCAGCGAACCGCTGATGCAGGCGATGGACGACAAGGTGCGCGAGCAGATCTGCAACGTTGCCAAATTGCCTGGTATCGTCAGCGCCGCGTATGCCATGCCGGACGCGCATTGGGGATACGGCTTTCCTATCGGCGGTGTCGCTGCCTTCGACCCGGATCATGGCGGCGTGGTGTCTGCGGGCGGCGTGGGTTTCGATATTTCATGCGGCGTCCGTCTCATCAGGACGGGGCTGGCGGAGGCTGAACTCCAGTCCTGCAAGGCTGCGCTCGCGGATGCGTTGTTCAGCGCCATTCCCGCTGGCGTAGGCAGCCATGGCAGCTTGCGTCTCGATGCCGCCGAGATGGACCGCATGCTGTCGGGCGGCGCGCAGTGGGCGGTGGCACGCGGCTACGGCACCGCGCAAGACCTCGCCGTGACCGAGGAAGCCGGCTGCATGGAAGGTGCTGACCCGGAGGCCGTGTCCGATGCCGCGAAACGCCGCCAGCGCGACGAGATGGGAACGCTGGGTTCGGGCAACCATTATCTCGAAGTGCAGCATGTCAGCGACATTCTCGATGCCGCAACTGCTGACGCTTATGGCTTGCGCGCGGGCGAAATCGTCATCAGCATCCATTGCGGGTCGCGCGGGCTGGGCCACCAGATCGGAACCGAGTTCCTGCGCGAGATGGCATGGAGCGCGATGCAGCACCAGATTTCCCTGCCGGACCGCGAACTCGCCTGTGCGCCGCTGCGCTCCGAGCTTGGCCGGCGTTATCTCGGTGCCATGCGGGCAGCCATCAATTGCGCGCTTGCCAACCGCCAGATCCTCACCCGGCTCACGCGCGACGTGTTTGCGCGCTTCTTCCCGACGGCGTCGCTCCCGCTGCTATACGACGTGTCACACAACACCTGCAAGGAAGAGGAGCACGAGGTCGAAGGCGAGATGAAAACCCTGTTCGTGCATCGCAAGGGCGCGACGCGTGCCTTCGGCCCTGGTCACCCGGCGATTCCGGAGGCGCTGCGTCCTTACGGACAACCGGTCCTGATCGGCGGCAGCATGGGTACGGCTTCCTATGTACTCGCAGGCACCGGCGAATCGATGCGTCGCTCCTTCGGCTCGGCTTGCCACGGTGCCGGGCGCAGCATCAGCCGGCACGAAGCGTTACGGCGCTATCACGGAAGGCAGGTCGTCAATGAACTCGAACAGCGTGGCATCCTGATACGCAGCCCGTCGGCGCGCGGCGTGGCGGAAGAGGCGCCGCTTGCCTACAAGGATGTGAAAGAGGTCGTGGAGGCGGCCTCGGCGGCCGGATTGGCGCGCGTGGTGGCGCGCCTCGAACCGAGGATCTGCATCAAGGGATGATGTGAGCGAGGTGGGCCATCACCGCATTCATCCGCAACTGCATCGCGCAGACGGCGATGCGTCCTGGAACGACACGACCCGGTTCTTCCCTCCTGCCTTGGCCTTGTAGAGAGCACTATCGGCTTCCTGCATGGCAAGCGAAGCCGACTCGGGCGCTGCAGCGAAGGTGCGGAATCCGATGCTGGCGGTAATGCCGTACTCGACTGCAGCCATGCAGCGCGCAATCTCCTCGCCAAGATGAGAGCAGATATGACGGCACTCCGCTTCGGCCGTGTTCGGCATGAGGACGGCGAATTCATCGCCGCCGAGGCGGGCCACGCTATCCGATTTGCGCGTGGCGTTCCGGAGAATGTCGCCTGTCTTTCTGAGCGCGTCGTCGCCGATGGGGTGCCCCTTGGTGTCGTTCAGCGTCTTGAATCCGTCGAGGTCGATGAGCGCCAGGGAAACGTCGCCGCCGTAGCGGCGTTGCCTGACGAATTCCGACTCCATCGCCGCCACGAATGCGCGACGGTTCGCGATATTCGTCAGTGCGTCCGTCGTCGCCAGGTCGACGGCCTTCAGGTGATTTTTTCGTGCAGTTGAGGCCAGGGTCACCGCCAGGAACAAGGCGAAGACGGCAAGCAAGACATCGCTGATGTAGGGGATCAGCGTGACCTTGTCTGTGGAGTAGGTAACGGCCTGCAACACGATGGCCATCACCGAGGCAACGTACACGAGCCAGCGCCGTTCGCATTGCATCGCCACCAGCGCCACCGGGTAGATGTAAAGCGTATGAAGCCGGATATCGCTGCCGGTATAGAGGTCGGCGGCAAAGATCAAGGCCATGCCGGTCATGCTTGCCGAAAAGTAGAACCAGTCGAGCGGCACAGCGGACGCGTGCCGCCAATAGCGCCGGATCGCGCGTATCCAGTATTCCGCGTAATGATTGGCGTATCGTTCCCGTACGGTGGCGCGTTGGCGCTCCCGCTCGAAGTTTTCTTCGGATTCCGACAAGTGGCGGAACAGCGAATGCGACGCAAGATTGATTCCAAGACCGGCCGATACCAGGGGCAGCACATAGAGCGCAACCGAGATCTCGCTTGAAAATATTTTCTTCTCGATCGGCTCGGCAGCGGCCTTCGCCGCAGCGGCAAGAGACTGAATCAGCACCACGTCGGCGCCAGCCATCACCATCAGCAATAGCGCGAGCAGCAACACCGCGCGCCGGGATACCGAAGACCGCTTGAACAGGTAGAGATAGCCGGCAATCGGGGTAAAGACGGAGAACACGAGCAGGAGAAAGAAATCCCGTTGAAAGAACACGCTATTCGTCATTTTCCATGCTCTTTCCGATGGATAACGCGGCTTGTGCCAGGAGGAATGCAACGAGCAATCGTGCGCTGCTTCTTCAATGTATGCCCGCGAGCCTCGAATTCCTTGACCTGAATCACCCATCTTGAAAGCAAAGCGTCGTATTGGTACAGGCCGGAAATCTTGCATACCGTTGTGCTTGATGCCGCTCATCCCGTTGCTTGATTGTGTTCGTAAGATGGTTTTCTTCGCATATAGAAGGAGTGCAAAAATGAAAAACCGATTCGAACCCAGGACAATTGCAGCCGGGACAGCAGCATTGATTGCATGCCTGCTGGCACCGGCCGTCGCCTCCGCACAATCTGCCGATACCGGCAACACCGCGGACTCGACGACAAGCACTTCCCAATCCAAATCGCAGGCGAAGCAGGCCAGGGTCGCCACGCAGCATGTGGACAAGGCGGTGGACGTGGTCCACCGCATGGAAGCCGATCCTGGCATGAGCAAGCTGCTGAGCCAGGCGAAGGGCGTGTTCATTGTGCCGAAATACGGACGCGGAGCCTTCGTCATCGGCGTCAACGGCGGCCCCGGCGTGCTGCTCGTCAAGGAAGAAGGAAAATGGTCGGAGCCGGCGTTCTATACTTTCGGCGGCTTGAGTGCCGGCGCGCAGGCAGGCCTGGAAGCTGGCTCCATTGCGCTGGTGCTGAACAATGACAAGGCGGTCAACAACTTCATGCAGAACAACAAGTTCTCGCTTGGTGCCAATGCCGGCCTGACTGTGGTTAACTGGTCGAAGCAAGCCGAGCGCGATGCCGGTCGCGGCGACGTCGTGGTATGGGCGGAAGCGAAGGGCGTGTTCGGCGGCGTGGCGGTGGCGATCAACGACATTCACTTCGACCGTAAGGAAACGGCGGGCTATTATCAGCAGAGCCAGGTCACCGCCAAGGATGTCCTCGGCGGCAAACTGACGAATCCGCATTCGGCGGCCCTGAAGCAGGCGCTGTCCGGCACATCGTCTTCGACTTCCAGCGGATCGGACAGCAGCTCCTCCGGCGAGACGTCGAGTGGTACTGGAACGGAAAGCAAGCAATAAGCATGATTCGCACTGGCCCGGCACGCAAACGCTGCCAGGCCAGTCTGCGATGAATGTGCGCGATGTCGTCAGGGCGTGATCGCCACTTTCAGCACGCGGTCGCGCTGGTTGGCAAAGAGATCGTAGGCTTGTTCGATCTCGTCGAGCTTGAAACGATGTGTTACCAGCGGTTCGAGGTTGACCCGCCGCGAAGCGACGATGTTCATCAGCCTGCGCATTCTTTCCTTGCCGCCGGGGCACAGCGTGGTCACCAGTTGATAGTCTCCCAGTCCCGCGGCAAAGGCATCCACCGGCAAGGTCAGCTTGCCCGAATAAACACCGAGGCTCGACAGCATGCCGCCCGGCTTGAGCGAGCGCAGGCAGCTTTCAAAGGTCTGCTGCGTGCCGAGCGCTTCGATCGCCACGTCGGCACCGCGGCCCTTGGTGAGTTTCATGATCTCCGAGATGGGATCGACCTTTTGGTAATCGAGCGTGATGTCTGCGCCGAGCATCCTTGCTGTTTCGAGGCGTTCGGGCAGCGTATCGACCACGATGATCTGGCTCGCACCCTTCAGGCGCGCGCCTGCGGTGGCGCACAGGCCGATCGGCCCCTGCGCAAAGATGACGACGGTATCGCCGATCGCGATGCGTCCGGATTCCGCGCCGCCGAAGCCGGTGCTCATGATGTCGGGACACATCAGCACCTGTTCGTCGGTGAGGCCGTCCGGCACTGGCGTCAGGTTTGCCATGGCGAACGGCACGCGCACGTATTCTGCCTGGCAGCCGTCGATCGTGTTGCCGAAACGCCAGCCGCCGATGGCCTTGCCGCCGCATTGCGAATGATGGCCGTCGAGACAGGAATCGCATTGGCCGCAAGGCGTGATGGCACCGACGATGACTCGCTGGCCGATCGTATAGCCGGTCACGCCCGGTCCAAGTTCGGCGATCACGCCGACCGGTTCGTGGCCGACGATGCGGCCCGGTTCCACCGGATACTCGCCCTTGAGGATATGGACATCGGTGCCGCAGATCGTGGTGGTCGTGATCTTGACCAAGGCTTCACCCGGGCCGATTTCCGGAACGGGTTTTTCATCGAGGATGATTTTTCCCGGCTCGACAAACACCGCCGCTTTCATCGTACGCATGGGAATCTCCAATAGGATGTAATGAGAGGTAGGAGGGGCACGCTTCCTGCTCCGCTTAACGAAGGGAGCGCCTGTTCAGTGTGCGCTGCGACCGGTGACCCGGATTGAGAAAGCTCAACCGTGACTCGTCACTATGCGCAGGCACATACTTGCAATCGCGTCCGCAGTCCGCATCTCATTCCATTGCCGGGAAAGCGGCGCTTGAAATTGAGACTGCATTGCTTCCGTACGGAATTCACTGCCATGCCATCGCCCTTCAAATATCACGTCAGGAAACTGCAGCGCATTGCCGTGGCGCGACTGGCGATTTTTTCCAGGCGCTTCGATCCCTTCCTGAAGTCGGAAGCGCCGATGTTGCGGCTGGAGTACCAAGGCAAAGCGCACACACGCAACCTCGTGATCTTCCTGCCCGGCATCGGTGATGTGGCGGAAGATTTCGAGCGCAGCGGCTTCATCGAAGAGATGCGCCGCCGGCGCGTTGTGGCGGATGCGGTCGCGGTGGACGCACACTATGGCTACTATGCGTCGCGCACGCTGCACGCGCGCCTCACCGAAGATGTGATCGAGTGGGCGCGTGCAGCCGGCTACCGCAAGATCTGGCTGGCCGGCATTTCCATGGGCGGGTTCGGCGCGCTGTCCTACGCTGCGCTGCATGGCGCGCATGTTGCCGGCCTGCTGCTGTTTGCACCGTATCTCGGCAACTCAGCATTGATAGAGGAAATTGCGGATGCCGGCGGCGTCACGCATTGGCATCCCGGCTCGGTAGCGGAAAGCGATGTGGAACGCGCATTGTGGGTATGGGTGAAGGCGCATCTTCGCAAGAACAGGCACGCGCTGCCAATCTATCTTGGCTATGGCAAGAGCGACATGTTCGAGAAAGCCAATTCCATGCTGGCGGACCTCTTGCCCGACGAGCATGTGATATCGATTCCGGGCCGCCACGATTGGCGCACCTGGAAGCGGGTGTGGCACGCCATGCTGCCGAAATGGAATCCGTCGCGTTGATCGGCGCGCGTGCTGCACCAGATCACTACTTCAGACAACGCTTTCAGACCGCAATATCAGGCCGCCGCATCGGTTTCGCCAGTGAGCGGCTCCATTGCACGATGCGCGGCGTCGGACAGGCGCGACAGCGCTGCTGCATCCTTGCCCTCAGCGCGCAGCACCGGTCCTATTCTCAGCTCGATTGCGCAGCGGCGCGGCAGCCACGACCCGAGCGGCAATGCATCCCTTGCGCCATGGATGCCGGCCACCACGATGGGCGCATGTTCCGCCGCCGCTGCAATGAAGGCACCGGAATGGAAGCGGCCGAGCCCTTCCTGCCGCACGATTCGTCCCTCCGGAAAAACGATGAGATTGCTGCCGCGCCTCATTGCAAGCCGCATCAGGGAAACATTTGCATGCCCCCGCGCCGTGCCTTCGTCCCGCAGCAGCACGAGGCCCAATGCTTTGAGCAAGGGGCACAAAACGCTCTGACGACGGTACTGCTGGCGGGCGATGAAGGCGTATCCAGGCCGCACCGGCAACAGCGCGGTGAGCGCAATCGCATCGAGGAAGCTGGTGTGATTCAGCAGCAGGATGTGCGGCTCGCGCGGCAATCGCTCCAGTCCCTGTACTGACAGCCGCATGCCGCCCAACCAGAAAAGCAGGCGTGCCGCAACGCGCGCAGCGGGCCGGCCGTAACGTGGCCGGTGCAGCAGCACGATCAGGCTGCCCGCCGGTGCGATCACAAACAGAAACACCAACCAGGCAAGGCAGCCATAGATCCAGTCGACAAAGGTTCGCGTCTGCTTCATGCCGCTCCTTCATGCCGCTTCTTTATGCCGCTCCTAACGCCGCGCTCCTTGAGGACGATCTCGCAGCATGACTGCCGAGCCTGATCGGTGCTATCCGTCAGCGCAGATTGCCGGTATGCCCAAGCGAGTAGCGCCCCGGCTGGGGCCACACTGTCAAGCCATGCGGTTCTTGCCCGACCTTGATCTGCTTTACATCGCCCGTGGTCGTATCGAAACGATAAACCACATCGTCGAAGCGGCCCGACAGCCACAACCATTTGCCGTCGGCGCTGACATTGCCCATGTCGGGGCTGCCGCCGCCCGGGATCGACCACCGCGCAACAACCTTTTCGGTGGCAAAGTCGATGACCGTCACGCTGCCCTTGCCATGAGGCTTGCCGTGAATCCGATGCGTGCCGCGGCTGGCGACATACAAGGACTTGCCGTCACGGCTGGGATACAGTCCATGCGTACCCAGGCCAATCGGAATGAAGCCAACCTGCTTGAACGAATCGCCATCGACCACGTGAACGCCGTCGGCATCCATGTCGGCGATATAGAACCGCTTGCCGTCCGGCGAGATACGCACGTCCTGCGGCATTCCTTTTTTCGACGAGCAGATTTCGCTGGCTCCCGGGCTGTTGGGATCGACCCCTTCGCGGAAACGGGTGCTGGGCATGGACAGCTTCAAGTAGCCCACCACCTTGCGTGCGGTCAGGTCGATCTTGGACACGCTGCCGTCAAATTCGCAGGTGAACAGGGCATAACGGCCATCGATGGAAAAATCGGCATGATTGATGCCGCCACACTTCGGCACGTCGATCGAATATTGCATCGCCATCGTGTGCGGATCACGAAAATCGAGCCTGCGCCGTGCCTCTGCCACCACGATCGCCGATTTGCCATCGGGCGTGAAGTACATGTTGTAAGGATCGTCGACGGCGACCGCTTTGCCGGGCTTGCCGGTTCGCGGATCGATCGGCGTCAGGCTGCCATCGTCGTGGCGCTCGGCGTTATTGGCCACCCACAGTGTGCGCAAATCCCACGACGGCACCACGTGCTGCGGGCCAGCGCCCACCTTGTATTTATCGACCACCTTCAATGTCGACGGATCGATGACGTAGACGTCGTTCGACCTCAGGTTCGGTACGTAGACACGTTCCAGGTCGCCGCGTACCGCCGCGCTGATATGCGTCGGACCGGTTTCGCTGTAGACGTTGCGCGGATCGACCACGGGCGGCATGCCGGCAACAGTAACTATCCCCGGAGCCGCTCCCGGCGCCTGAACCGAGGCGCCGATTACCTGTGTACCAACGGTAATGCCCGCTACTGCGGAAATTGCCAGGCAAACGCCGACAGTTTTTCTCATTGCCACAATGTTATTCCTTACTAGTGTCTGGATTGGGTTTGAATTCAGTGTCGTTCAAGGGAGCGAATGGCGGCGACGGAGGTGTCCACGATCCTTTGTACGCCAAGCTGCCCGAGTTCTGCGCTTGACCGTGCGGGGTCGCCATAGACACCGTCGTGCGTCGTCCATTTTTTGGCTGGTTTCAGCAAATCGGCATGCACCAGCGATTTGTCGACGGCCAGCGCCAGCGATGTGTCGGCCAGCCCGGCATGCGTGCCGATCTCCGCAGGGCTGTAGCCGCGATTTTTCAGGTCTGCGACATAAGCAGTCTGGGTGATGCGATAGTAGTCCAGCAGCGCATGCACGCGGCAGCGCGAGTCGGCCGACCATTCGCGGTTCAGGCGCGCGGCGACTTTTTCTTCGCTTTTCTGGTATCCGCCGTGGTCGCCGAGGAAGATCACGTCATGGAAACCATGCTGCTTGAAGCTGCGCGCGGTTGCTTCCAGGAGCGATTCGAATACCGGTTCCGGCACGGAGATTGTTCCCGTAAAGCGCATATGCGCGACCGGCGGCGTGATCGAGCCTTCCGGCACATAGGCAATCACCGGTGCCACAACGGCATTACCGAGCTGCTGCGCGATTTTTCCCGCCAGGATGTGTGCGCGCACGTTGTGCTTGCCGAGCACCATGTGCGGACCGTTTTGTTCGGTTCCGCCGATCGGCACCAGAATCGTGGTAGCGCCGGCCGCAATGCGGTCCCGCACTTCGGGCGATGTCATTTCCTCAATATAGACGCTTGCGGCTTCCCGGCCGATGGCGTGAAGCGGTTGCCCGGCTCCTCCCAGCATCAGGCACAGGACAAAAAGCGTCTTCCATCGCCTCGTTGTTTTCAAATGAACCATGAAACCTGTCTTTCGTTGAAGCGCCAACTTTGCAAACTGCCGGTTGTGGCAGCGAAGGGGTCAAGCATAAATAAACCGCCGGTCTGGCGCCAGTAAATACGATAACCGGTGGCATGGGCAGGCTGTCAACGCCGAAGCAGCCGATCAAGTTGACGTGGAAATGAATCCGTCGCGCGAATTGCCCGTTTCCCGCCAGGCGGCCAGGCGGCAAGCCCGCTGCGATGCCTTCTTGCCCGGCGGCCGGACCTGGAAAGTATTGGCAAAGTGCCACCGCCTCAGCGCCAACATGCCACGCCTCTTTGCGCCAGATCATTGGGATCCCGCTGCCGTCTCCCTAAGCTTGAAATTCAAGCCTGGGGGCGGGCAAAGCACGGAGGTGAAACATGGCGGCAAAAGACATGCTGTTCCACGATCAGGCTCGCAGCAAGTTGTGCGCGGGTTTGAACACCCTGGCAAACGCGGTCAAGGTGACGCTCGGGCCCAAGGGCAGGACGGTAGTGCTCGAGAATCCCTACGGGCCGCCGACCGTCATCAATTCCGGCGTGATCGTCGCGCGCGAAATCGAGCTGGCCGACCGCTTCGAGAACCTCGGCGCGCAAATGGTACGCGAAGTCGCATCGAAGACCTCGGAGATGGCGGGCGACGGAACCACCACGGCAACCGTGCTGGCGCAGGCGATCGTGCAGCAGGGCATGAAATACGTGGCCGCCGGCTTCGACCCGATGGACTTGAAGCGGGGCATCGATACCGCCGTCGAGAAGGTCATCGAGAATCTGAAGGCGAATTCCCGCACTCTGTCCACCAGCCAGGAAATCGCGCAGATCGGCACCATCTCGGCCAACGGCGATGCCGCCATCGGCGACATGATCGCCGAAGCGATGCGCAAGGTCGGGCACGATGGCGTCATCATGGCCGAGGAAGGGCGCGGCATGCAGAACGTGCTCGAGGTCGTCGAAGGCCTGCAGATCGATCGCGGCTACATCTCGCCGTACTTCGTTGCCGAAAACGAGAAAGGGCGCGCGGTGCTGGAAGATGCTTACGTGCTGCTGAACGAGAAGGAGATTTCCGCCATCGCGAACCTGCTGCCGGTACTGGAGCTGGTGATGAAAGCCGGGCGTCCGCTGCTGCTGATTGCGGAAGACTTGAGCGGCGATGCATTGGCGACGCTGGTGCTCAATGCCCTGCGCGGCACCTTGAAGGTATGCGCGGTGAAGGCGCCGAGTTTCGGCGACCAGCGCAAGGCGGTGCTGGAAGATATCGCCATCGTCACTGGCGCGCAGGTGGCCGGCAGCGAGGCCGGAACCAAGCTGGAGAACATGAAGCTGTCCGATCTCGGCCGCGCCGCGCGCATCGAAATCGAGCGTGACAGCACCACGATCATCGGCGGCGCGGGCGATGCCGAGCGCATTCGCAACCGCATCAGCCAGATCCGCGCCCGGCTCGATACCGCAGACGGCAATGTCGAGCGGCGGCAACTGGAGGAGCGCGCCGGCAAACTGAGCGGCGGCGTGGCCCTCATCAAGATCGGCGCTTCCACCGAGACCGAGATGAAGGAACGCAAGTCGCGCGTCGAGGATGCCTTGCACGCAACGCGCGCTGCGGTACAGGAAGGCATTGGCGCTGGCGGCGGTGTGGCGCTGCTGCGTGCGCGCGACGCGTTGAGGGAGGTGAGCTTGTCCAACCTTGCGCAGGAGTCGGGTGTGCGCATCGTGGAGCGCGCGCTGGAAGAACCGGTACGGCAGATCGTGGCGAATGCAGGCGGCGATCCCGATGTCGTGGTCGAGGCGATCGCGGCCGGCAGCGGCGATTACGGCTACAACGCCGCCGCCATGAGCTATGGCAGCATGACGGAGATGGGCATTATCGACCCGACCAAGGTCACGCGGCTCGCGCTGACGAATGCGGCCTCGATCGCCAGCCTCGTGCTCACCACCGATTGCATCGTGGTGGAGCAACCAGGGCGCGGAGTGCAGGGGCCAGGCCCCGAGGAGCCGGGATACTGACAGCGCCGCTTCAATCGCCGCTGCGTGGCGGCGGGTGATGGTCCGCGGCCTGCTTCCGGGCGGCGGCCAGTATCGACGCCACATCCTCGTCCTCGACCTGAGAAAAATGCCGGTAATACAAACTCACCGCACCAAAGTGCGGGATTGAGTGCAGACACACCGTCTTGTCGGCCAGCGCCTCTACTTTCGCCAGGCTGTCGGACGCGGCGACGGGCAACGCGCAAATCAATTCAGCAGGCTTCCTTTGTCTCACCGCGTGCAGCGCGGCGATCATGGTAGCGCCGGTGGCGAGGCCGTCATCCACCACGATGGCGATCCGGCCTTCAGGGGAGATCGGCGGCGCGAAGGGCGTGTACTTCGCGCGCCGCGCTTTCAATACCGAGAGCTGGCGCGACTTGACCTGCTCGATCAATCCTCCGCTGTCGTCCTCGAAATCCGTAGCCAGATAGGTCCACCCGTCTTCGTCGATGGAACCGATGGCGAATTCCGGATCGAAGGGTGCGCCCAGCTTGTGGACGAGTACGACGTCGAGTTCTCCTTCGAGCCGCTCGGCAAGCACTTCGCCCATCGGCACCGCGCCGCGCGGAATCGCCAGGATCAGCGGATTGCGGCCGCGATATTCCTGCAGTCGCTCGGCAAGTTGCCCAGCGGCGTCTTCCCGGTCCGAAAAGACTCTCGACGATCCCATGTTGCTTCCTTTCGACGGCAAATGGTGGACTGACATGAATGGCTATAACGCACAATAGCGCCCAATCTTTTCAGATTACGTTCGGCTTTCGGGAAATCTTTGCGCAAGATCAGTCAAATTTCGCGCGCGGTGGCGAACGGCGACTATCGCGGTGCATCATGAAAGGTGTCATCCAAGGAGCTCATCATGCCGATCAGTGAATGCTGCAGTGTCGAGGTCGTCTGCTGCGAGCCGGATACACCGGTGCAGGAAGTGGCCGAATTGATGCGGAAGGAACATGTCGGCGATGTCGTGGTGGTGGAGATGCGCGACGGCAAGCGTGTGCCCACGGGCATCGTGACCGACCGCGACATCATCCTGGAGATCGTTGCCCTCAGGCTGGACATCAGTGCCTTCACCGCCGGCGACATCATGAATTCGCCGCTGATTTCCATGCACGAGGACGAAGGCGTGTTCGAAACCCTGCGCACCATGCGCAACCACCGCATCCGGCGCGTGCCGGTGGTCAAGGAAGACGGCACGCTCTCCGGCATCGTCAGTTCGGACGACATCATCAACCTGCTGACCAACGAATTGTCGATGATGGCCGACACGCTGGTAGACCAGCCGGCGCGCGAAGCCTACATGCGGCGCTAGGTGGTGGAACCCTGGGCAATGGAACCGCAACTATTTGCACTGAATGCCAGCCGCAGCTTCGGCGAGCAGGTGAGCAAGCATCTCGGCGTCGCGCTGGCCGAACACGAGGAGCGTGAATTCGAGGACGGCGAGCACAAGTCGAGGCCGATGGTGAATGTGCGCGGCAGGAATGTGTTCGTGATCCATTCGCTGCATGGCGAAGAAAAGCAGAGTGCCAGCGACAAGCTGTGCCGCCTGCTGTTCTTCATCGGCGCATTGAAGGATGCCGCGGCGGCGCGGGTCACGGCGGTGGTGCCATACCTCGCTTATGCGCGCAAGGACAGGAAGAGCAAGCCGCGCGACCCGGTCACGACGCGCTATGTGGCGGCGATGTTCGAGGCAGTCGGCACAGACGCCGTATTAACGATGGACGTGCACAACCTCGCGGCCTACCAGAATGCATTTCGCTGCGGCTGCGAGCACCTCGAAGCCAATCCCATGTTCGTGGCCAGCCTGTTGACGCGGCTGAAGGATCGCGACGTGGTGGTGGTGTCGCCGGATGCCGGAGGTATCAAGCGTGCCGATCGCTTCCGGCAACTCTTGTCGCAAGTGCTCGGCGTGCAGGCGGGCTCCGCGTTCGCCGAGAAGTACCGCAGCGAAGGTATCGTCAGCGGCAACCTGCTGGTTGGCGATGTGCGCGGCAAGGATGCGGTGATCGTCGATGATCTGATCGGCACCGGTACGACGCTGGTGCGCACCGCGCGCGCCTGCCGCGAACATGGCGCGGCGCGGGTGCTGGCGGTTGCCACGCACGGCATGTTCACCGGTGATGCGAACAAGGTGCTGGCCGAGCCGCTGCTGGAAGAAATCGTCATCACGGATACGGTTCCGCCGTTCAGGCTGACGAACGATGCGGTGCGCGACAAGCTCACAGTGCTCGGCAGCTCTGCCTTGTTTGCGCAAGCGATCAGGCGGCTTCACGAGGGCGGATCGCTCACCGCACTGGCGGAAGCCTGATGACGCTCGGCGAGGCCGAGATAGTCGAACGTCCGCGTCATCCATTTTTCCCGATCACGCTCCCACGCTTCATCAAGGTGCTGCGCAGCAAGGCGCGCGCGAATGCAGGCGCGCAGGCTCTGGTAAAAATGCACAAGCCGTTGGTCCGGCGCGTCGCCGGAAGCTTCGCGCCATGTTTGCAGCAGCAGGCTGGAGAATGCCGGCGCGCCAAGTCTCTCGATTTCGAGAGCGAGATAGCCGACTTCATCGGCCGGATCCAGCAGGCGCAGGTGTGGTGCGGCTTCGAGGCAGTCGATGATGTCGATTCGCTCGCGTATGCAGACATGCTCCGGCCGCAAGTCGCCATGTCCCTCGACGATATGCATGCCGCGCAGGCGTTCTTCCAGCCAGGCCGGACTGCTTCTCAGCATCGAACGATGCCAGTCGCAGAGCCTGCGCACCTGATCGGCGGGGAGTTGGTATGCGGCGCGGCTCAACACGCGCCGGTTGCGTCGCGTCTCGGACATCAGCACCGCGCGGCGAATCCTGGGCTCGATGGCAAGGCGATGCGACTGCTTGTAAAACTCCGCAAGCGTCTGTGCCACGCGCACGATGTCCTGCGGTCGTGCCGTGCCGTTCGCGATCATGCGATCGAGCATGCGTTCCGCGGGAAGCCGCCTCATCTTCACCAGCCAGTCGATGGCTTCGCCTGCGCTCTCCAGTCGCAGTTCGCCCGAAGCAATCCGGCATAAGGGCACCACAGCAAGATACACATCCTCGGCAAGGCGGCGATTCAGGCGCACTTCCTCTTCGCAAAAATGCCTTCTCGCCTCGATGGCGCGAAAGTCGAAGATGTCGTGTCGGATCGGCTTCTTCAGCTTGTACGCATTTTCATTCGTGAGAAACACCCAGGACATGTGGGTTTCGATCGTCTCGATATTGGAAACGAATTGCGGATAGCAGGAAGGAGCTCGCAGGCACGCGAGCTTTTCCTCCAGCGATATGCCTGCGGCAGGCAGGGCAACGACGTGCGGTGTCGGCATGCAACTCCTTGTGCGTCCTGGTGCGATTGCTTCGCGATTCTCCAGTTCCAATTTTCTCCGCGAAGCCGCTCGATTGAACGTGCCCTCTACTCGGATTCCCCATGCAATTGATAAATGTCAATCCAGCTTTCGACGATGGCCTTAGCGTTAAAGATGCGCCCCGGTAAATTCATTTCCCGATAGAGAGAAAGAAGAGGCGCTTCCCGTCTTCATGGAGCTTCCTGCACCTCGCCATGCCGTCTCGCCTTCTGTACAAGCGTCCGTTCACGATACGGCAGTGGTCTGCGCTGCTGGTAGCGGTATGCGTGCTGCCCTCGCTCGTCGCGGTGAGCATCCTGGTGTATTTCTCGTATCTGCGCGAGCGGGCAAATACCGAGAGCCTGGCGATCGGCATTACTCGGGCACTGATGCAGGCCATCGATCGCGACCTGTCCAATGCGTCGGGTACGCTGCAGGCGTTGGCGACCTCGCCGTACCTCACCGACGGCAACATGGAAGCGTTCTATCGGCAAGCGAGCGAGCTTGCGTCACACGGCACGAACATCAACATCGTGTTGATCGACCCCTCCGGCCGGCAGATCATCAACACCCTGCGGCCTTACGGCACGGCCTTGCCGCTTCACGGCGACATGGAGGGAGTACGCGATGTCATCAAGAGCGGGCAGCAGGAAGTGTCCGATCTGTATTTCGGCACGGTAGCGAATCATTACCTGGTGAGCGTCGATCTCCCCGTCACGCGCAATGGCAAGGTGAAATACATCCTGTCGATGCAATCCTTTCCCGACCGGCTGGAAGAGATTCTTGCCCGGCAGCGCGTGCCGGAAGGATGGGTTGCGACCGTGCTTGACGGGAATGCCATTGTCGTGGCGCGCACCCGCGACGCAGCGCGCTTCGTCGGCACGCCGGCAACACCCGGGTTGCGCAAGACGATGGCGCAAACATCCGAAGGCAGCGTGGAAGACCGCACACTGGAAGGCATCCCCTCGGTGGCTTTCTTCACGCGGTCCGCCGTTTCCAACTGGACGGTGGTGATCGGCGTGCATCGCGCGCTATTCATCCGTCCGCTGATGAATACAATCGGCTGGACGATCGCCTTGCTGCTCCTGGTGTTCGCCGCCGCCACCGGCCTTGCCATCGCAGTCGCCGCGCGCATCGCACAATCGGTTCGCGGGCTGATCGAACCCGCCATGGCGCTTGGCCTTGGCCGGCAGGTGCAGGCAGGCAAGCCGGATCTGTTGGAGGTAGAGGAAGTGGCGAGCGCGCTGCAGGAAGCGGCGCACCTGCTGAAGCAGCGCACCGCGGAACGAGATCAGGCTGCTGCCTCGCAGCGCGAGCTGCAGGAAGCCAAGCATGAGATCGAACAGAACGAATCCTTCCTCGACGGTGTATTCCAGGAATCGCCGGACGGCGTGTTCCTCGTCGAGCCGGACGGCCGCATTATTCGCGCCAATGCCGAAGCCATGCAGATGTTCGCGGCCGGCAACGAGCAATTCGCGGCGCTGCGCATCGACGACCTGCTGCTGGCGCCGAAGTCCGGCAACAGGTTTCGCCTGTGCGATGCGCTGTTTACTCCTGCCACGAGGCATGCCGTCAGCAACGACGTGCAGTTGCTGGCCCGCCGTCGCGACGGCTTCCTTTTCCCGGTGGAGGTGATGGCCAGCCCGTTGCACCTGACCGGTTCCGATTTCGCCATCGTCACCATCCGCGACGTGAGCGAGCGCGTGCGCAACGAAGAGGCGCGTCGCCAGAGCGAAAAGCGCTTCCGCAACGCGCTGGAACATGCGCCGATCGGCATGGCGATCGTGTCGCTGGAAGGGCGCTGGATCGAAGTCAACAACGCCGCCTGCGAAATGCTCGGCTATTCGCGGGAAGAACTCACGTCTCTTACCTTCCAGGAAATTACTTACCCCGAGGACCTCGAAGCCGACCTCGAACAAGCGGGACGTTTGCTGCGCGGCGAGATTCGCTCCTACCAGATGGAAAAGCGTTATGTACGCAAGGACGGCTCGATCATCCCGGCATTGCTGACGGGGACAGTCGTGCGCGACGACGCGGGCAACCCCGAGCAGTTCATTGCGCAGATCATCGACATCAGCGAGCGCAAGCGCGCCGAAGAGGAGATGAAGAAATTGACGAAGCGGCTTGCACTCGCAACGCGCGCCGGCGGTATCGGCGTCTGGGAACTGGATTTGCGCAACGACGTCGTGAGCTGGGACGAGCGCATGGAAAAGTTGTATGGCCGTGTGCCGGAAGAGGGCATGGGCGGATACGTGGTGTGGCACCGGTGCCTGCATCCCGGCGATGTGAAACGGGTGGAAGAGGAAGTTACGGCAGCCATCGAAGGCACGGGAGACTTTGCTTCCGAGTTTCGCATCGTGCGCCCTGACGGCGAAACAAGAATCGTGTATTCGGCTGCCATCGTTTCCCGCAACAAGGCCGGGAAAGGCATTCGCATGACCGGCATCAACATCGACGTGACTGAGAACCGCAGGCGCGAGGAAGCGATCAATATCGCATTGAAGGAAAAGGAGATGCTCCTGAAGGAGCTCTACCATCGCGTGAAGAACAATCTGCAAATGATTATCAGTATGTTCAACCTGCAAGTGCGCGCCCTGCCGGAGGGCATGGCGCGCATCGCGCTGACGGAAGCAGCAGGCCGCGTGCGCGCGATGGCTCTGGTGCATGAAAAGCTGTACCAGTCGGGAAACCTGTCGTCGATCGCGCTCGATACCTACGCCCGGGACTTGTGCGCGCAACTCGCCCAGGTTGGCCTGTCGGCGCAAAGGAAAGTGGAGATTCGCGTGGATGTGGAGCATCTGGAGACTGGCATTGAAACCGCCATTCCGCTGGGCGTGATATTGAACGAGCTTATTTCCAATTGCTACAAGCATGCCTTCCCGGACGGCCGCGACGGCATCGTCACCGTGCGCATTCGCAGCGATACGGATGACAAGCGGATTCGCCTGTCGGTGGCTGATGACGGCGTCGGCTTTCCGCGCGGCTTCGATGCGGCTTCCTCCGGCAACCTCGGCCTGAAGCTGGTGGCAGCATTGACCAGGCAACTCCACGGCGAACTGGAAGCCGAAAGCCGGGGCGGCGCCTGCGTAAATATTGTCTTTCCGATGACCGATGTGCAGGGCAACGCGGCGAGCGCCCGCATGGGAGAAATTGCATGACTACGGCAGCAGGAACCCCGGCGCGCGACACGCATCGCGCGGCCAAGATCATGGTGGTGGAGGACGAAGCCATCGTCGCCATGGACCTGGAAAGCCAGTTGCGCGACATGGGATACGACGTCTGCGGCACCTTCGACAACGCGCACGACGCCATCGCCTGCGCCCACACCGAGCAGCCGGACCTGGTGCTGATGGATATCGTGATCCGCAGCAGCATGGACGGCATCGAAGCGGCCAACCACATCAGCCTCACGATGGGCATTCCGGTCATTTTCCTGACGGCATACAGCGACGACACCACGGTCCGGCGCGCGGCGCAGACTGCCCCTTACGGCTACCTGACCAAGCCGTTCCAAACGCGGGAGTTGCAAGCCGCCATAGAAGTGGCGCTGTACAAGGCGATGCTGGAACGGAAGCTGCGCAATTCCGAGCAATGGTTTGCCGCAACCCTGCGTTGCGTCGGCGACGGCGTGATCGCCACCGACGAGAACGAATGCATATCCTTCATGAATCCGGTCGCCGAATCCTTGCTCGGCTGGCAGCTCGACGAGATCAAGGGCAAGAAGGTGGGCGATATTTTCCGGCTGGAAGACCGCCATAGCCATCATCCTGCCGAGTTGCCGATACGCGCAGCGCTGGAGCGCGATACGGTGGTCAGCGTCGAGTTCGGAACGCTGCTGGTGACCCGCAGCGGCAAGCGCCGCCCCATCGACGATTCCGTCGCGCCCATTCGCGACGAACGCGACCGGGTGCTCGGCACCGTGACGGTGTTTCGCGACGCGCAGGAACGCATCGAAGCGGAACAGCGCCTGCGCCAGAGCGAAGAGCGCTTTCGCAATGCCTTCGATTTCGCGCCGGTCGGCATGGCCCTCGTCAGTCTGGACAATCGGTTCCTGCAGGTGAACGGCGCCATCTGCAAGCTGCTCGGCTATCCCGATGGTCGCCTGGAAGGCAGGAGCCAGGCCGATTTTTCGCATCCGGAAGAATTTGAGCTGGAAAGCGCCGCGCTCCATGCGCTGGTTGCCGGCCGTTCGATGTCGGAACAGTTCGAGAAGCGGTACAAGATGCAGGACGGCACCGACGTCTGGACGCTGGTCAGTGTGTCGCTGCTGCGGCAGAACGACCTGCCTTTCTGTTATCTCTACCAGGTGCACGACGTTTCGGAACGCAAGCTGGCCGAGTCGCGCCTGACGCGGATGGCGCATTACGATGCGCTGACCGGGCTGGCGAACCGCGCCATGCTGAACGACGAAATCGAGCGCGCCATTGCCACCGCCCGCCGTTACAGCCACCGGCTGGCAGTGGTCTTCCTCGACCTCGATTATTTCAAGCAGGTCAACGACAGCCTCGGTCATGAGGCGGGCGACGAACTGCTGAAGGTGATCGCAACGCGGCTGCGTTCGTCTGTGCGGGAAACCGATATCGTCGGGCGTCTGGGCGGGGACGAATTCGTGGTCCTGCTGCCGGAGGTCGCGCGGGTGGAAGACATCCTCACCGTCACCGACAAGATCCAGGCGGAGTGCCTGAAGCCCGCGCAGATCGCCGGCCAGGAGATCCGCATCGGCGTCAGTCTCGGTGCGAGCATGTTTCCCGACGATGCGAGCGATGCGCGGACCCTGCTGCGCTACGCTGACAGCGCGCTCTACCACGCCAAGTCCGAGGGCCGCAGCCATTTGCAGTTCTACCGGCCGGAACTCACCGAGCGGGTCGAACGCCGGATGCTGCTCGGCGCCGGCTTGCGCCAGGCACTCGACCGCGGAGAATTCGAGCTGGTTTTCCAGCCGATCGTCTCCTTGAGCGACCTGTCGCCGCATTCGGCCGAAGCGCTGATACGCTGGCACCATCCCGATCTCGGCGTACTGCTGCCGGACAGCTTCATTTCGATTGCGGAGGAAATCGGCGTGTGCACCGCCATCGGCGAATGGGTGCTATCCGAAGCGTGCAGGCAGGCCGCCGGCTGGACTGAATTTTCCGCATCGCCGATCCGCGTGGCGGTGAATGTATCGCCCTCGCAATTCAAGGCGGGCGACCTGGTGGAAGTGGTCAAGCGCTCTCTCGCGGAATCGGGCCTGGAGGCAAACCGGTTGTGCCTCGAAATCACGGAGCAACTGCTGCTCACCGACAGCGAGCGCAACCTCGCCACCATCGAGGAACTGAAGGCAATGGGCGTGCGCATTGCCATCGACGATTTCGGTATCGGCTATTCCTCGCTCAGCTACATCAGCCATTTCGCGCCGACCGAGCTGAAGATAGACCGCTCGCTGATCGAGCAGGTGCATGCCAAGAGCGAGAATGCGGCCATCGTCAAGGCAGCGATCTCGATGGCGCAGAGCCTCAAGGTCGACGTGGTGACCGAGGGTGTGGAGACGGAAGAGCAGCAGGATTTCCTGCGGCAGCAGGGCTGCGAACTGGCGCAAGGTTACTTGTACGGCATGCCGTGCCCGGGAGCCGATTTCCTTTCCTGGCTGATACAGGGGCAGGGGAAGGGGCAAGGGCAGTGGAAAGGACAAGGGACATAACACGACACTGATGCCTTGCAGGTGTGCCGTAGTCATGAGCCGTACGGCCGCGGCGCGCAATGCGTCCGCTGCGATCAGTGCAGCGTGCCCTGTGTGCTTGCGGTCTTCGCCTGCACAGGCAAGTGGACCAGCGCACCAGCCGCCAGCAGGCGTTCGCACTCGTCCACGCGCAGCGGCGGATGCACCAGGAAACCCTGGGCTTCGTCGCATTGCTGGCCGATGAGGAACTGAAGCTGTTCCTCTGTTTCTATGCCTTCCGCGATCACCCGCATGCCCAGGTTGTGACCCATGGCGATGATGGCCGAGGCAATGGCCTTGTCATCGGCGTCTTCGGGTATGCCGTGTATGAAGGAGCGGTCGATTTTCAGCACGTCCACCGGAAGGTGCTTGAGCGAATTGAGCGAGGAGTAGCCCGTGCCAAAATCATCGATGGCGATCTGCAGCCCCAGCGATTTCAGTTCGTTCAACGCGTTGACGATATGCGGCGCGGTTTGAAGCACGGTTTCCGTGATTTCCAGTTCCAGGCAAAAGCCGTCTGCCGGGACAAACGTCTTCAGCCGTTGCCGTATGTTGTCTACAAAGCGTGGATTTCTGAGCTGCCGTGCCGACAGGTTGATCGCCAGCCGCATCGGCGGCAGGCCGGCGGAGTGCCAGCGATGAAGGCGTGCGAGAGCTTCGTCGAATACCCAGTTGCCGATGGAATCGATCAGGTCCGACTCCTCGGCCACCGGAATGAATTTTGCGGGCGATTCCAGCCCCTGCTGCGGCCTGTGCCAGCGGATCAATGCCTCGATACCGACGATCTTGCCGCTCGCCAGTTCGATCTGCGGCTGGTAGAACAGTTCCAGTTCTCCGTTCCCGAGCGCGGAACGCAGGCCGCGGTCGATCGCCAGGGTTTCGAGCGCGGTATCGGTCATCTGCGCGGTGTAGAACGCGTAGGCATTCCTGCCGCTCTGCTTGGCGCCGTACATCGCCATGTCGGCGCATTTCGCCAGTGTTGCCGGGTCGGCGGCATCTTCGGGAAACATGCCGATGCCGACGCTGGCCGAAATGGTGAGCAACTGCCCGGAGATCATGATGGGCTGGGCAATCAGGCTTACCAGCTTCTGTGCCAGCATTGCCGCCTCCGCCACCGGATTCGCTTGGGCGGAGACGATGGCGAATTCGTCGCCGCCCAGCCTGGCGACCGTGTCTTCCTTGCGGATCGACTGCTGCAGCCGTGTTGCGATCACCTGCAGCAGCTCGTCGC
>DASVLM010000055.1:0-1583 GCA_036384875.1 Noviherbaspirillum sp. | reverse complement strand
TACCATGCTGGACGAGCGTTTTTTCGCCGTCTGCAGCCCGTATTTCGCGGCGGCCAGGGATGGCATCAAAAAGCCGGCCGACGTGCTGCGCTATACGCTCTTGCACGACGAATGGGAAATCCGCATCCCGCGTGAAACCGATTGGGTGCAGTGGCTGCAGCACTTCGGCGTGACGTATGCGGCCAATGCCGGGCCCAAGTTCTCCCATACCTATCTGACGCTGGAGGCTGCTGCCAGCGGGCAGGGTATCGCGATCGCACCGGGCTATCTGATCGAGTCGGACGTCCGTGCCGGGCGCTTGGTACGGCTGTTTTCCGAGGGAGTGCTCGGGCCCTATCGCTATCATTTGCTGCGTGCGCTCGATGCGCGGCCGCTGGTGCAGGAATTCTGTGCCTGGGTGCTCGATGAGGTGGCGCGCGGGGAATGACGTATCATAACGGTTTCACCCGCCACACCCGTTCCAAGCATGAAGTTTCCACCGGTCCTGATAAAAGTCGCAGCCTTCCTGGCCGCTATCCTGCTCACGCTTGCCGTAGTGCTCCTGGTGCCCAAGGGCATGGCATGGATATTCAGCTATATCGGCGCATTCGGCGTGACCGAACCGGCACCTAGCTTGCGTATCGTCGGTGCGGTCGTGGTCGGTGCGGTTGTGGTGTTGCGCTTTTACCTGCGCTTTCGCGCCAAGCAGGCACGGAAGAAGAAAAAAACCTCTTAGCTTTGCCGCCACGGCAAGCCGTGGAAACGCCAGCCGCCGCGTCTTCCGCGATGGGCTTCCTGGTCCGGATCGCCTTCAAAGCCTTCCAGGATGTTGTAAGCCGCCAACCCCAATCCGGTCGCGAGCTTGGCCGCCGCGACGGAGCGCACGCCGCTACGGCACAGCAGCACCACTTTCTTTCCTTCCGGCACGGCAGCTTTCAAGCCCTCGGCAAAGCCTTCATTCATTGCCATGCCGGGCCATTGCTTCCACGATAGCGGCACAGCGCCCGGCACGAAACCCACCCACTCGCGTTCCGCGTCGGTGCGCACGTCGACCAGGACCGCGTCCCCCGCTTGCCACCACAGGTATGCCAGTTGCGGCGACACGTCGCCGGCGTAGCCGGCTGCGGCGCGCACTTCCATCAGCGCACCGCCGCCCGCATCATGGCGCATGCCCGAGGTTAAATTGGCCGGCACGGCTTCGTCCATGCGTTTGGGGCGCGGCAGATTGAGCGCTTCCATGATCGCGACGAATTGCTCTTCACTCTTGCCGGCGACGCGCGCATTGCCGCGCTTTTCTTCCCCGATGGTGCTCGAAGTGCGGCCCTTGTAGTCGTGCCCCGGCCAGACGACGGTTTCGTCGGGCAGCTTGAACAGGATTTCGGTCAGGCTGTAATACATGGCCTTGGCATCGCCCGATTGGAAATCGCAGCGGCCGCAGCCGTCGATCAGGAGCGTATCGCCGGTGAAAACGTTGTTGCGCCAGACAAAGCTCATACTGCCGGACGTGTGGCCGGGCGTGTGCAGCGCGCGGATTTCTTCGTTGCCGAAGCGCAGCACGTCGCCGTGCTGCAATTGCATCGCGGCCGTGCTGATGCCGCAGCCGG
>DASVLM010000054.1:0-3361 GCA_036384875.1 Noviherbaspirillum sp. | reverse complement strand
AATTTCCCCGGTGCGGGAAGCTTTCGGCACAGCCTGGCCGGACGCCGGCTCGGCGTAGACGGCGGCATCGGCCAGCGGTTGGCCAGCGGCATCGGTAACATGCACGGTCAGGGAACCGGCGTGGGCGCCGGTTGCACACAGCGTCAACAGCGCGACGGAGAACGGCAGGCGGGCGAAGCGCATCTTCATTTGGTCACGATGTCCTTCTTCATGGGGACGAGAATCTGGACCAGCTCGTTTTTCTCGGCAGCGCCGACCTTGAACTCGTCCAGCACGCCGACGAGAATGCCGGCAAATGCGTCGAATTCCGCGGAAGTGATGTCAAGGCCTTCATGCACCTTCGCCATGGACGGGCCGTCATATTTGCATGGGCCGCCGGTTGCCTCGCACACCTGGTTGGCGACGCTTTCCTTGATTTCATTCAGCTTGATGCCCTTGAAACTGCGGCTGGTGCGCGGATCGGCGGCAGCGGTGTCAATCGTCTTTGCTACAACCGCCTTGATGGCGGGCATTCCGCCGAGGCGATCGTAAAGTTTGGCTTTGGGAGCCTGTGAGGCGCAAGCGGCGATGGTCGGGGATGCGGCAAGAATCAGCATGCTGCGTAGTGAAGTGATGCGTGGAATATTCATCGGAAATCCTTAGCCTTCAATGCAGACTGTCGAGTTGTAGATGCGAAGAAATGGTTGCCTGAACGACTTTATCATAAGTAATTTCGAAAGCAATCTCGGCCTGCGGCGCAGGTGCAAAGGCATGGAATTGCCGCGAAATTCCGCGTGAAATGTTGGATGCTTGAGACGATTTGATGCGAGGCGGGAGGCCGGCGACCACTTTATTCCGATCGGCACCGAATGAGGTCGGTGATGAGCAGGAGAAGCGCTATGTGGATGCGCTGACGAGCGATGGGAGAAATAGAAAGGGCAGGCCGTAAACCAGAAAAGGGGTCAGATCTTGCGATCTGACCCCTTGCAATACTGGCGCGGCCGGCAGGAATCGAACCCACGACCCCTTGGTTCGTAGCCAAGTACTCTATCCAGCTGAGCTACGGCCGCGTTGAAAACGAGAGTATAGCATCGCTTCTGGAAAGAATGGAAGTCCCCTGTAAAGAATTTTGCAACATGGCAATATTGTCAGGATCTCGGCTCGAAGGTCTGCTCAGGAGACGCGTTCAGGCGGCCTTGCGCGCCGGTTTCTCCGGCGCGTGTTTTTCTACCATGAGGAAGAAGTGTGCCTTGATCCCGAACACGCGCTTGTGCCCGACATCGTTTTGCGGTTTCCCTGGCAGCAGGCTGGCAAGCTTGTAGAGGGTTTTCGAATCGACCAGCCGAAAGCTGTGATCGGCAGCCCACTGGCTCTTGCCGGCCCAGCGCAGTAGGTGGCGCCACCAGGTGTCCGGCAGCCAGTGCGCGAACGGAATTGCGGTGTTGAATTCAATTGGATGCCAGCGATTGCTGGTGGCAAGGAAGACACCCTTGCGCGATACGCGCGTCAGCTCCCGCACGAGCGCATATTGCCGCTCCAGCGTGCCCATGCGTTCGATGACTTCGCTGCAGAATGTCCAGTCGAATTCGCCGTCGGCGTAGGGCAGTCGCAGCGTATCGGGCAGGCGGGTGCGTTCCAGGGCATCAGGATGTATGTAGGGACGTGGCGGCGCGTGGCGAGGAATCGCAATCTCATGCCAGGCGATGCGGGCGCGCTCCTGCGACGAGCTCCATTCCCACAGGGAGTTGGTATTGTCGAAGAGAGGCGCTGCCGCCATGCTTACGCACAGCGTCGTCGCGTTGACATCGCTGCCGCGAAACGTGGTGAAGGCATCGAACAGGCGCCGCCGCTGGGCAGTGCGCAGCCTGTCGGTGAAACTGGTGTGCCCGATGGCGCGTTGCGCTGATTCCGCCGTGTCTCTCAATCTCATTCTCCCGTTGTTCAACCCGCAGCCGGATCGAGTCTTCAATATGCCGACGGCCACGCAGCCCAACGCCTATTATTGGCGGCGACCAAAGGCGCGATTTGTGAAAACACAAGAAGGCGGCGCGATGCCGGTTGCGTGTTGGAAAAACAGGAGGTCAGATTCAGCAATCTGGCTGCATCGCCTGCTGCGACGCGGCCTTCGTCCGTCGCTATTACCCACACTTCCACGCCGCTGTCGGGAGCGTGGATGGAGGCGATGAGCTCGCCCGTCGCATCGCGGTTGGCAGCATCATCGAGCCGGATGCCGAGGTGGGCCAGGGCTTCGCATGTTTGCCTGCGCAATGGTGCATCGTGTTCGCCGATGCCGCCGGTGAAGGCGAGTACGTCCAGTCCGCGCAGGCAGGCAGTGAGTGCGCCGCATTCGCGCACGAGGCGGTGGATGAAGATTTCCACAGCGCGCATCGCGTCCGGATCGGTGCTCGCGTGCAGTGTGCGCATATCGGCCGATATACCCGACACGCCGCGCAAACCCGATTCCTTGTAGAGCAAATGCTCGATCTTGTCGGCGCTCCAGCCGTTGCGCAGCAGATGCAGCAGGACGCCGGGATCAACCGAGCCGCTGCGCGTTCCCATCATGAGGCCGTCGAGTGCGGAGAAGCCCATGGTGGTTGCGATGCTTTTTCCCTCGCGCACTGCGCATGCGCTGGCGTCGTTGCCGACCTGCGGCAGCAGCGGGAATTTGCGACGAAAGGCATGCACGCCTTCGAGGTTGTGCGGCTGGTGCAGCTGAGCGAGTGTGGAGAGGGTGCCGAGATAGGCGAGCTTGTCGTCGTCGAGCACCACGGATCTGGAGAAGCGCTCGCCGCCGTGGACAATGCGATGGCGTTGGCAGCTTCCATCATGGCTGCCTCTCGCGGTTGCGGTGCGCGAGCAGCAGGGCAAGCGCAGCGGAGGCAACGCGCGCATTCGGCTCGTCGGCGCGGCTGGTGAGTGCGATCGGCACGCGGGCTCCCAGCACGACGCCGCACGCTGTCGCGCCGGCGAGGTATTCGAGCTGCTTGGCCAGCATGTTGCCGGATTCGAGGTCGGGCACCATGAGGATGTCTGCATTGCCCGCCACCGTCGATGTGATGCCCTTGATGCGCGCTGCCTCCATCGACACCGCGTTGTCGAACGCGAGCGGGCCGTCCAGCACGCCGCCGGTGATCTGTCCGCGATCAGCCATCTTGCACAGGGCGGCGTCGAGCGTCGATTGCATCTTTGTGTTGATGGTCTCGCCGGCCGACAGGATGGCGACGTTCGGGTTCGCGGTGCCGAGCGCGTGCGAGAGGTTGATGGCGTTCTGGATGATGTCGGCTTTCTCTTCGAGCGTCGGACGGATATTCAGCGCGGCATCGGTAATGAGCAGCGGCTTCTCGTACATCGGCACGTCGAAGCGGAACACGTGCGACAGCCG